>JBEGON010000036.1:0-14967 GCA_041181965.1 Actinomycetota bacterium | reverse complement strand
CGTCTTCGTAAAGTCATTGCGCAGCGCATGGTTGAGTCAATGCATGTTTCTGCACAGCTCACTTCTGTTGCGGAAGTTGATGTCACCAACATCGTGTCATTGCGCGATAAAAACAAGAAGTCATTCGAAGCACGTGAAGGCGTCAAGCTCTCTTACATGCCATTCTTTGCAAAAGCGATCGTTGACACATTGAAGTCACATCCAACATTGAATGCATCGATGGACATCGAAGCTGGCACCGTGACGTATCACGATGCAGAACATCTTGCGATTGCCGTGGATACCGAAAAGGGCTTGCTCGTTCCAGTGATTCGCTCTGCTGGCGATCTTTCTATTGCGGGCTTGGCGCGACATATCAACGATCTTGCAGAACGCACACGCACTGGCGCTGTGTCTCCAGATGAACTTTCTGGCGGCACCTTCACGCTGACCAATACCGGCAGCCGTGGCGCTTTGTTCGATACGCCAATCATCAATCAGCCACAGGTTGCCATCCTTGGCATTGGCGCAATCGTGAAGCGTCCAGTAGTTGTCACTGACGAAGCTGGCCGTGATTCGATTGCCGTACGTCACATGATGTATCTGTCGCTCACTTACGACCACCGCTTGGTCGATGGCGCAGATGCAGCCCGCTTCTTGGTTGCCCTCAAGGGTCGCCTCGAAACCGCTTCATTCGACATCTAAAGCACTCTGACAAAACCCGAGGTTGGTCCCGACTAACCTCGGGTTTTGTGCATCGCAAACAAATCTTGGAGTACATCGCTCTCGCATTAATTTGGGGCAGCTCGTTTGTCTTGATGCGCGAAGTCATCAAAGCCTTCGGTTGGGCAGGGTCAGTCTCGTTGCGTGCGCTCACAGCAAGTGCAGTGCTTTATATCGCGGCGCGATTATCGAAGAAGAAACTCAATTTCGGCACATCTCGTCGACACTTCGTAGTCGTTGGCGCCACTACGGTGGCTATCCAACTTGCAGGACTTGGCATTGGAACTCCGCGGATCGGAACTGCAATGTGCGCCATTTTTGTTGGTGCCATGCCGTTAATCTCCATGTTGATCGGCCAGCTGTGGGGCATCGAACACCTCTCTCGCAACGGAAAATTCGGTCTGGTTACTGGCATCGCTGGATTGATACTGCTCGTAGGTTTTCCAGCAGTCGACATCACTGGAGACTTCATTGTTGGCTGCATCGCAATGATGTGCGGCATCACTGCTGCCGCAGTTGGTAGCAACTACTCACACAAATTCCTTAGCGACATTGGCTCATGGGAACAAACAATCGGCGCATTTTTCTTTGGTGGTGCCATGACACTGCCTTTACTGTTCATTGCTCCATTGCCGACTACTCCGCAGATTCGTGATTATGCGCTACTCATTTTGTTGGCCGCAGGGTGCAGCTCTTTGACCTACGTTTTGTACTTCAGACTTGTCGCTGATGTAGGGGCGACCATCGCTATTAGTGTGGAATTCCTAGTTACATTGGTGGCGGTCGTGATAGGTGCCGGACTTCTTGGCGAACAATTGAGCTCCATCCAGATTGTGGGAGCAGTCACCATCATTTCAAGCTGCATATTGGTGCTCAATCTGATTCCATCGCGCGCCCGACTCGCCCCTGAGCGCTCTTCATAGCACCATTGCGCCATGCGCATTTTGATTAGTGGCGGCTCAGGACTCATCGGTTCTGCGCTTACGCCTTTCCTCGAGTCACAAGGTCACGAAGTTGTCTCTCTAGTGAGACGACCTTCCCGCAATCGCGCAGAAATCACCTGGAACCCTGCTCGACACGAGATTCCAGAAAATGCACTTGACGGCATCGATGCCATCATCAATCTATCCGGCGCTGGAGTTGGCGATCGTCGATGGACGAAAAGTTACAAGCAACAAATTTTGCAATCTCGACTCGATGCCACCAACACCCTGGTGAATGCAATCAACAAGGCAACACACAAACCGAAAATTTTGCTCAATGGTTCAGCGATTGGCTTTTATGGCGATCGTGGTGAAGAACATGTCACCGAAGAGTCACCTCGCGGCAACGGATTTCTCGCTGAGGTTGTCGAACAGTGGGAGGCTGCAGCTTTAAATGCTGCATCAACCGGTGTGCGAGTTGCGTTGCTTCGAACTGGACTAGTCCTGACACCAAAAGGCGGAGCGTTCGCGAAACTTTTGCCGCTTTTCAAGTTGGGTTTAGGCGGCACCATTGCTGGCGGTAAACAATTTTGGTCAATCATTTCTTTAACTGACGAAGTGCGCGCCATCGAATTCGCTTTGAGTCATGAAATTCACGGCCCAGTCAATCTCACAATTCCACAAACGTCACGAAATCGCGAGGTCACCAAATCGCTCGCAAAACTTCTCAAACGACCTGCACTGTTGCCAGTGCCCGGTTTTGCACTCCATCTCGTGCTCGGTGAATTTGCATCCGACATCACAACAGGCGCGGCGGTAGTCCCAGGAAAATTACAGTCAGCAGGCTTCATCTGGAAGCACGCGACTGTAGAAGCCGCGATTGCCGCCGAAGTCCTCGGACAACACGTGTAGGTAGATTGCGACTATGAACAAACGCACAGATGTCGCAATTGTTGGCGCAGGACTTTCCGGTCTCGCAGCAGCAATTACTGTGCAACGTGCAGGACTTCAGCCACTCATCGTTGAAGGTTTAGATCGAGTTGGCGGCCGCGTTCGCACGGATGTCATCGATGGATTCACCATTGATGCTGGATTCCAAGTTTTCAATCCTGCCTATCCAGCAGCGAAATCAATACTGAACTACGACACATTACGTCTGCAATCCTTCAGCCCAGGAGTTCGTGTCATCAATGGCGATTCAGAGACTCTGCTCGGCAATCCCCTGCGTGATGCAAGTTACTTAATTTCCTACGCCAAATCCATTCGCGCCCGCGGAATATCTGCACTCAGTGATGTCGCAAAGTTTGGAACCTACGCCGGCCTTGCTGCTTCAAAATCAGAACCAGACATTTATGACTGTTCGGCGCGAGAAGCGCTGCAGCGCAGCGGAATGTCCGACGATTTCATTGAGCACACCATCAAACCTTTCTTGACTGGCGTATTTCTTGAAAACAATTTGGAGACTTCTCGCCGCGTTCTCGATTTTGTCCTTGAATACTTCATCAAAGGTGTTCCTGCATTGCCTGCCAATGGCATGGCCGCGATTGCGACACAAATGGCAGCGCTTCTGCACGCCGACTCAATCAACCTTCAAACCTGGGCACATGGAATTAGTGAGCACACGATCGACACTGACGCGGGTCGAATCAATGCTGACTCCGTGATCCTTGCAACCGAACAAGATACGGCTTCGGCATGGCTGGGCATGCCGAATTACGGATGGCGAAGTGTGACGACCTGGTATCACTCAACTCCAACACAGTTGCTCAATGGAAAAGCTCTCCTTAGCGTCGATGGCGATCCGCAAGGACCAGTGATCAACACTGTGCCTATTTCAAATGCGGCGCCAACGTATGCGCCTACTGGCACAACGTTGATTTCTTCCTCAACGCTCGGCACCGACACGTCATCTGAGATGGAGAATCGCGTGCGACAGCATGCTGCGAAAATCTATGGAGCATCGACTGACGGTTGGTCTTTGGTGGCAGTGACAGCAGTAGAAAAGGCGCTTCCAATCTCTCGTCCACCATTCAACGTGAGCACATCAGTTCCGTGTATCAATGGTGTGTTTGTTGCGGGCGACTATCTTCGTGAACCATCTATCAACAGCGCGATTGCTTCTGGCGTTTCAGCTGGACTTGCTGCAGTTGCCAAGGTGCGCGGTCGCTAGTCTTCCGCGCATGTCCAAGTACATCCTCGCAACCTCCGCCGGTTTTATTGGCACCGATCGTTATGGCGTGCTGAAACCAGCTGCAAACATGCTCAAGGCCCTCGAGCTATCGAAGAAAGAACGTCCGCGCGTTCTCTTCATCATGACTGCGAGCGGGGATAATCCGAATTACTTGCTCGCTTCTTATCAAGCAATGTCGAGTTACTCATGTGACGTTGAACATCTCGCCCTTGCCAATCAACCCACCGGTCCAGTTGAAGAAGTGATTGGGCGTGCCGATGTGGTGTGGGTCGGCGGTGGCTCTGTAGCAAATCTGCTAGCAATCTGGAAACTCCACGGTGTCGACACCGCTTTGACCGAAGCTTGGGAGCGCGGTGCCATCCTCGGTGGTGTGAGCGCTGGATCTATCTGCTGGCACGTAGGAGGTCCCACAGATTCCTTTGGGCCTGAACTGCAGGTTGTGAAAAATGGGCTAGGACTTATCCCCTACGGCAATGGCGTGCATTATGACTCTGAAGAACAACGTCGCCCGCTCCTTCAAAAAACTGTTGCCGATGGAATTCTTCCGACTTCGTATGCAACTGATGATCGCATCGGAATTTTGTATCGCGACACTGAAGCCATCGAAGTAATTTGTGACATCGAAGCAGATCCGCTGACTGGCCCTGCTGCATATCGCGTCGAAAATGTTGGTGGAAAAGCACAAGAGACCCGGCTTGCACCAGGTCTCTTGTGATTGACTGTTGAAGTCTTAGTGTGCGGGTTCGTCGGCTTTCGCCAACTTACTTGGCCACCAGATCTTTTTGCCAATGTCGTAACTCAATGCTGGCACCAAAATCGATCGAACGATGATGGTGTCGAGCAAAACACCGAACGCAACTGTGAAACCGAGTTCTGCCAAGAACACCAACGGCAAAATTCCTAATGCTGCGAATGTTGCTGCCAGTACGACACCTGCAGAAGTGATGACACCGCCAGTGACCGCTAGGGCCTTGAGCGTTCCTGGCCGCGTACCAATCTTCAACGTTTCTTCGCGCACACGCGTCATCAAGAAGATGTTGTAGTCGATACCCAGAGCTACCAAGAACACAAAAGCGAACAACGGGAATGACGCATCCGCTCCAGGGAATCCAAAGATGTGGTTGAACACAAAAGCACTTGCACCAAGAGTTGCTGCGAATGACAAGACCACAGTTCCGATGAGGAGCAATGGTGCAAGCACAGAACGCAACAGCAACATCAAGATCAAAGTGATGACAAGCAAAATCACTGGGATGATGACGAGGCGATCACGGCGTGAGGACTGTTGAACGTCGTAATTCGCAGGTGCTTGACCACCGACAAGCGCTTCGGCACCCGCAACTTGATGAACTGCAGTGCGAAGTGCAGCCACTTGATCCTGCTGAACCGTGGCTTCTTCACTTGCGTGGAAAGTCACATCAATGGCAGCAAAACCATCGACGACGGTGGGAACGCCCGAACCGACAACGTTTTCACGCACGTATACCTGCGAAACACCCTCTGCTGCGAGTGCTGCAGCTTTCACTTCTGCGACCTTGTCAGACTTGAAAACGATGGTGGCATCAGATGATGGCGGAACGAGATCGTGACTGGTCAAAACACGTAGACCGACAAGGGCTTTCGCATCCTTGTTGGTGAAAGTGTCGACATCAGAAATGCCGTTGGCGTTGAGAGTGGTGACACCCCACGCCATGATGAGCAAACCAGCGGTGGTCGCAATCCAGGCTGCACGTGAACGCTTGCCCACACCAGCAGCGACCTTGCCCCAGAGTCCCTTGGTTTCGACAACGTCGCTGCCAAACTTCGGAACGAAGGGCCAGAAAATCCAACGTCCTGATTCAAAGAACCAATGCTTGTGACGAACCGCAAACACAACGCGCGCGATAACAAGACCAACGAAAATTGCCATGCCAAGCGGCAAACCAACTTTGGTAATAAGTCCAAGATCTACTGATGGCGCGACAAGGTGGATGAGTCCAACTGGAACTCCAACAACAATCAATCCAGCAAGAATTGAATAGAACGGAGCGAGAACGCTTGGAAGCAAAAGCAACAATGGCAGGAACGTCATTGTCACCATCAATGCAGAAAGCACACCAACTGCGCCGACGGGTCCTAGACCTGCGTTGCTCTTAAGTTCGGAAAGCTGCAAACACATCAAACCGACTGCCACAGTGCATGCAGAAGCTGTGATGGGCTCCCATGTTCCCTTGATTGCCGCCCACATTGCGTGGTACTTGTCTTCATCGTGACGTAGTTGTTCGCGGAAACGCGAGACCAACAAGAGCGCATAGTCAGTTGCAGCGCCGAGAACGAGAACAGACAAAATGCCTTGACTCTGGCCATTGAGTTTGATGATGTCATTCTTTGCGAGGTAGTAGACAGCGCCCGATGCCAAAGTCAGTGAAAACACCGCAGACATCAATGGGATCAACCACAGGTAAGGGCTGCGGTAAACCACAATCAAGATGAGTGCGACTGCCAACAACGTCGTCAACAACAGTGACGTATCAATTCCACCGAAGGCCGCTGCAAATTCGGCAAAGATTCCAACCGCGCCAGTGACATATCCCTTTGATGTCGTCAGAGCAGAATCATCAACGAGTTTCTGAACGTCTTTTGCGATGGTGCCAATCTTTTCGAATGCACCTTTGTCGGAAATGATTTTGTTTGCATCAAGATTGACATTGAGCACGAATGCTTTTGCGTCTTTACTCAATGCAAGCGGGAACTGCTCTGGTGTTGCAGGGAAAACGCTGGGGAAGGTGCCCAGTGGAGTTTGGATTGTTGCGATGTAATCCTTCACAGTACTCAAAGCCAAAATGTCTGCCGTCAACTTCTGGAAAGCAGGTGCATCGGCGGTGGTGAAGGTGCCATCAGTGCGTTCGAAAGCAATCGTCATCGGCAACACGTCGCCGGTGCCTGACTTCGAGAATTTGTCGAGCACGACCTGTGCCTTGGTGGTCTCAGCGTTGACCGGCAGGAACTCCGAATTGGTGTTGGTCTGCACTTCTGCCAACTTGCCGCTTACAGGTCCGAGAACTCCGGAGAGTCCGAACCACACAGCAAGACCGAGAATGGTGAACAGGAATGGCTTGCGTCGTTTAGGCGCAGTCATAGATACCTCATAGGTCTAGGGAATGGGCGAAACCTACCGAAAGCCACATTTCACCGCTCTTTCACGCATCTGCGCCCTGTGCACGGGCGCACTACCCTTACACCAATGAACGGGCCTGTCGCAGTTGAGAACAACCTCGGACGCCTTACCGATTATCACGAGGCATGGAGTCGTCAACGCGAAATTCACGACGAAGTGGCCGCTGGCACCCGTCCCTCCACGATGCTCCTCGTCGAGCATCCTCCAGTTTTCACTGCAGGCAAGCGCACCCAGCCGAGTGATCGCCCTTGGGATGGTTCACCCGTTGTTGAGGTAGATCGCGGCGGTCGCATCACCTGGCATGGTCCAGGTCAGATCGTCGGCTACCCCATCGTGACGCTGCCAACACCTGTAGATGTGATGGATTTCGTTCATCGACTCGAAGCGGCGGTTATGGATGTCTGCGCAACCTATGGCATCAACACGATGCGTGTGGATGAACGCACAGGAGTATGGGTGCCAGCGGATGACAAAGGAATTGCTCGCAAAATTGCGGCGATTGGTGTGCGTGTTTCAAAAGGCGTGACGATGCATGGTTTTGCACTTAATTGCAATTGCGATCTCACCTGGTACGACCGCATTGTGCCGTGCGGAATTCCAGATGCAGGTGTCACTAGCTTGTCGAAAGAACTCGATCGGGATGTCACTATCGAAGAGGTGGCACCACTCATCGAGTCTGCGATGTTGAAGCACCTCTCGGGCTGGGCGCTCTAGGAATGACTGTGAAAGGATGTGGGTGTGACTTCTGAACCGACTGCACCTAATGGTCGCAAACTCATTCGCATCGAAGCGCGCAATGCCGAAACTCCGATTGAGAAAAAGCCAGAATGGATCAAGACTCGCGTACGCACTGGTCCTGAGTATCTTGCAATTAGCGAGCGAGTTTCTTCGCAAGGTTTGCACACTGTGTGCCAAGAAGCAGGATGCCCCAACATCTACGAATGCTGGGAAGATCGTGAAGCCACATTCTTAATTGGCGGCGAACAATGCACTCGCCGCTGCGATTTCTGCCAAATTGATACTGGAAAGCCAGCGCCACTCGATCGTGACGAACCACGACGTGTCGCAGAATCAGTTGCGCAGATGGGATTGAAGTACGCGACAGTCACAGGCGTTGCGCGAGACGACCTCGAAGACGAAGGCGCTTGGTTGTACGCCGAAACTGTTCGCGCCATTCACAATGCAGTTCCTGGCTGCGGTGTCGAAGTTTTGATTCCAGACTTTTCGGCGAAACCAGAATTACTTCAAGAAGTATTTGATGCAGCACCAGAAGTCTTGGCGCACAATTTGGAAACAGTTCCACGAATTTTCAAACGGATTCGTCCAGCGTTTCGTTATGAACGATCTCTCGATGTCATTACACAAGCACGCAATGCAGGTCTCGTGACAAAATCAAATTTGATTCTTGGTATGGGTGAAGAAATTGATGAAGTGCATCAAGCACTGCGCGACTTGCATGATGCCGGATGTGATCTGATCACAATTACGCAGTACCTACGACCATCTCCGCGCCACCATCCCATTGCTCGTTGGGTAAAGCCAGAAGAGTTTGTGGCACTTGCTGATTTTGCGAAAGAAATCGGATTCGTCGGCGTGATGTCTGGGCCACTGGTTCGCTCGTCTTACCGCGCCGGCAAACTGCACAAGCAAGCTCTTGAGGCGCGTGCCGCTGGCAGCCAAGCCACCATCACTGTTGTCTAGGCCAGCGAGTACCCTCCCGCCGTGGCTAAAGAGAAGAAACCCAGTTGGTTTTCCCAAGTTGTTCAGACCTGGAAACTAACCACCCCGCTTGATCCGTCAATCCGTTGGATTGTTCCGTTGCTCTTTGTGGGCGTTACCGCCGCTCTCGGATTCGTGGGCATTCAAGTCGGTGGGTTCGCCCTCGCACTCACTGCGACCTCTCCTGCTTGGGGTCTGATTGCAGCCCTCTTCGTTTTTGGTCGCAAGGCTGAAAAAGCCGCTTACGGCTCCATCGAAGGCACTCCTGGCGCTGCGGCTCAGGTACTGACGACCCTTCGAGGCGGCTGGTTCACCACTCCAGCGATTGAAGTCAACCGCGCCCAAGAAATTGTTCACCGTGTCGTTGGTCGCCCTGGTGTGATTTTGATTGTGGAGGCCAAGCCAGGTGCTGCCATTGCGCAGTCGGCCAAGCAAAAGACCGCCCGTTGGGTTGGCGAAACCCCAATCCTCGAAATTTACGTCGGATCTGGCCCTGGCCAAACGCCATTGGCCAATCTGACCCGTGCCGTCAAGAAGCTTCCCAAGGTGCTCCGTCCCGCTGAAGTGACTGATTTGCGCCGCAAACTTGACGCTGCCGGCGGCGGTTTGCCGATTCCTAAAGGCGCGATGCCCAAGGGTCTTCGGGTCCCACGCCGCTAGGGATTTCCGCCTGAAAATCCGTAACACTCGCGAAACAAGGCGGATACCAGGTGGCAATGCCCTACCTCTAGTTTTCTCCCATCGCCTAGATGGGTGAAGTCAATGACGACTACGGAATTCCCGTGGTCGTCTTTTGTTTGTGCAGGAGGATGAATGTCTCGCAAAAACATGTTTAGCAGTGCAGCTGAAGTGTTTAAATTCATCAAAGATGAGAAGGTCGTTTTCGTCGACGTTCGATTCTGCGATCTACCTGGCGTGATGCAGCACTTCAATGTGCCAGCAGCCGCTTTCGATGAATCAGTTTTCAATGATGGTTTGATGTTCGACGGATCTTCAATCCGCGGCTTTCAGGCAATCAACGAATCAGATATGAAGTTGCTGCCAGACCCAGCATCTGCATTCATCGATCCATTCCGTAAAGAAAAGACTTTGGTTCTCAACTTCTCAGTTGTCGATCCATACACACACGCTCCTTACAGCCGTGACCCACGCGGTGTTGCTGCCAAGGCTGAGGCTTACCTCAAGTCAACCGGCATTGCAGACACTGTGTACTTCGGACCTGAAGCAGAGTTCTACCTCTTCGATTCAGCTCGCTACAAGACCTCAGCAAACTCTTCAATGTACGAAGTTGATTCTGCTGAAGGTGCCTGGAACATGGGCAACGAATACGAAGATGACGGTAGCCGTAACCGCGGTTACAAGACTCGTTTCAAGGGTGGCTACTTCCCTGTTTCTCCTATTGATCAGATGGCAGATTTGCGCGATCAAATGGTCGTCAAGCTTGGCGAAGTTGGTCTTGAAGTTGAGCGTTCACACCACGAAGTCGGTACCGCCGGCCAGATGGAAATCAACTACACCTTCAACACGTTGACTCATGCAGCTGACGAAGTCATGTTGTTCAAATACATCATCAAGAACACCGCATGGGAAGCAGGCAAAACTGTTACCTTCATGCCAAAGCCACTTTTCCAGGACAATGGTTCAGGCATGCACTGCCACCAGTCATTGTGGAAAGACGGCAAGCCTTTGTTCTTCGATGAAAAGGGTTACGGCGGTCTTTCAGACTTGGCACGTTGGTACATCGGTGGCTTGCTCCACCACGCACCTTCATTGCTCGCATTCACCAACCCTTCAGTGAACTCATTCCATCGTTTGGTTCCAGGTTACGAAGCTCCAGTAAATCTCGTGTACTCAGCACGTAACCGCTCTGCCTGCATCCGTATTCCTGTCACCGGCAGCAATCCAAAGGCAAAGCGCATCGAATTCCGCGTTCCAGATCCATCAGCTAACCCATACCTCGCATTCGCTGCGATGTTGATGGCCGGCCTCGATGGCATCAAGAACAAGATCGAACCACCAGCTCCAGTGGACAAGGACCTCTACGAATTGCCAGCAGAAGAAGCATTGGCAATCCCACAGGTTCCAGGCTCACTCGGCGAAGTACTCGATGCTTTGGAGAAGGACCACGATTACCTGCTCGCAGGTGGCGTGTTCACTCCGGACTTGATCGAGACTTGGGTTGAATACAAGCGCAAGAGCGAAGTTGATTACGTTCGTCTGCGTCCACCCCCAGCTGAATTCGAGCTCTACTACGACATCTAGGTCGACCCTTCCTCTGCACACAAAGAGCCCCCGAGAAATCGGGGGCTCTTTGCACTTCTGTGAGGGAATTGGCTACCCCCAGGTCACTTCAATGGCGGCGGCTCGCCATGATTTCCGCTAACCTACGGCACCGTAAGTTAGCGATTTTCGGAGGTGGACATGAACCTGCCAGTCATCATTCAAGGCGGCATGGGCGTTCAGGTCTCTTCATGGAATCTTGCTCGCGAAGTTTCTCGTGCAGGTCAGCTCGGTGTGGTTTCAGGAACTGCACTTGATCTCGTTGTCGCGCGTCGCCTCCAAGATGGTGACGCTTCCGGTGATATTCGTCGCGCAATCTCGCACTTCCCCATCAAAGACATGGCTGACCGCGTTATCGCTCGCTATTTCATTGAAGGTGGCCGTCCACAAAGCAAGCCCTACATTCCCGTACCAACAATTTCTCTCAAACCAAATCAGCAAGCGATTGATATTCAGGTTGTCGGAAACTTTGTAGAAGTGTTTCTTGCAAAAGAAGGACACGACGGAATCGTCGGAATCAACTTCCTCGAAAAAGTTCAAATGGCAACACCGCACGCTGCCTATGGCGCAATGCTTGCCGGTGTTGACTACGTGTTGATGGGTGCAGGTATTCCTGCAGAAATTCCATCACTTCTCAATCGCTTGTCACGTCACGAAAAGTTTGCACTCGCGGTAGATGTTGATGATGCGAGCGTTAAGTACTTTGCCGAAATCGATCCACAAACAATCTCTGGTGGCCAACTTCCACCATTAAAGCGTCCGCAATTTCTTGCCATTGTGAGCGCACACGTTCTCGCTGCGTTCTTGAACAGAGACGAAGCGACGCGCCCTGACGGTTTTGTCATCGAAGGTCCCACCGCTGGCGGACACAACACTCCTCCTCGTTCGAAAGAAATCGACGAAAACGGCGAACCAGTTTTTGGTCCACGTGATGAAGCAGATCTCGCAAAGGTTTCGGCACTTGGTTTGCCATTCTGGCTTGCGGGTGGTCGTTCAACTCCTGAACTTGTTCAACAAGCCATCGAATCTGGTGCCGCCGGCGTTCAGGTCGGAACTGTTTTCGCACTGTGCGAAAACTCCGGTTTCACACCGCACTATCGCAACACTTTGCGCAACGGCATCGCAGAGCAAACTCTGTACGTAAAGACAGATCGTCTAGCTTCACCGACCGGCTTTCCATTCAAGGTCGCACAGGTTCAAGAAACCGTATCGAACGACAGTGTGTACAAAGCACGGCCGCGACTTTGCGATCTCGGCTACCTGCGTACTGCATACGAACGCAGTCCAGGCGTTGTCGGTTACCGCTGCCCTAGCGAACCTATCGATATGTACATCAAAAAGGGTGGCACCATCGAAGACACTGAAGGTCGCATGTGTTTGTGCAACGGTCTCACTGTGACTATTGGCATCGGACAAACTCGTGCGGACGGTTACAGCGAAGCACCATTGATGACTCTTGGATCAGACCTCGGCGGCGCGCTTCAACTCACAAAGTTGTACCCACAAGGATGGACTGCAGTGCAAGCCATCGATTACATGTTGGGCAAATAAAACTTTTTCAGCTTCGCGCAGCGACTTAACGCTGTGAACGTGGCTTTGGCTGTCGTTTAGCTTTGCCTGATTTGCGCGGCTTGTGCTGGTCATGCGTGTCTTCACTTAGTGAATCTCTTGAGGTCACTTCATTCTTCAGTCGCAATGAAGCCAGCAAACCAAGCAACAAGAACCCTGCCCCTACATATGCAGAGCGCTGCGCTGCAGTACCAAGTGCTTGCCGACCTGCAGAACCCGCAGCCGCTGTTTTCGTATCGTGGCTCCACGCTTGCAAATTCGCACCGGCTGAATTCACTGTGACCTCAACCACGGGTCCGATATAGGAATCAGGTGCGTTGTACGCCTTCAAATTCGTTGTCATTTCGCTGCCAAGTGTGGTGAACAACACGGAGCCTAGAACTGCAATACCGAGAGCAGAGCCAAGCTGTCGCACAGTGGATGCAGTTCCGGAAGCTTGTCCACCGCGTTCCACTGGCACATCAGCCAAAACCACGCCCGTCAACTGTGCGGTCGCTAGACCAACACCAATTCCATATGCAAACAACGCTGGAATGATGACAAGATCATTAGAAGTACGCGTGACCAAGAAGCCAATCGCGGCAACGCCAATAATTTCGAACGCAATACCAAATCGCACAACGCTGATCGCGCCGTATTTGTTTGTCAACGGTGATGCCATACCACTGGCGAAGAAACTTCCAATCGCAAGGGCAAGCAAGATGGCGCCTGTTTCGAATGCATTGTGACCCAAAGAATTTTGCAACCACAACGGCAACGCAAAGAGCAAACCAAATTCACCCAAGCTAACAATGGCCGCAGCAAAATTGCCGTTACGGAATGACGAAAGTGCGAAGAGCGACAAATCAAGTAGCGCGATTTTTCCTGCGCGATTGCGACGAAGTTCGTATGCAATGAAAAGCGCCATCGTGACCGCACCAAAAGCAAAGAACACTGGTATCGGAGAAATTCCGGTCCAGATGTAGCCGAGCAATTCAGTGTTACCGATGGGCATCCACCAGCCGTACACGCGGCCTTCAATCAGACCAAAGACAATGCTTCCGATACTCACTACTGACAAGACCGCACCAATGAAGTCAGGTCGGCCTTCCGCTTCTTCTCCACGTGATTCGGCAACATAAATCCATGCGCCGATGATGACCATGAGACCGAGCGGAATGTTGATGCCAAAAGCCCAACGCCATGAAAAGTTTGTGGTGAGCCAGCCACCCAGCAGCGGTCCGAGTGCGGCGGTACCACCGATGGTCGAACCCCACACCGCAAAGGCAATGCCGCGCTCACGACCTGTGAATGTTGCATTCAGTAAAGACAACGACGTCGGCAGCATCATCGCGCCACCAATACCTTGGATGGTGCGAGCGGCAATCAGCAGATTTCCATCACCAGCGAATGCAGCTGCGGCACTCGCGATCAGAAAGATCAGAGCACCGAGTTGGAACATGCGGCGGCGACCGAACACATCAGCGAGTCGACCAAACACCAAAAGCAACGCCGCGAATACCAAGGTGTATGTCTCTTGAATCCACTGCGCTTGAGATGAATTGATTTTGAGGTCTGCAATCAAGCTTGGAACTGCGACATTGACGATAGTTGCATCAACGATAATGAGTGAAACGCCGAGACTGAGGAAGAACAGTCCGAGCCAACGGTTACGAGTCATAGCCATGGGTGGAGGGTAATCAACCAACATGGAATCAAGCCTGCGCCTAGGCTGTGCGGCATGTCAGGACTTCTTGTGGTGTTTCTCGTCGTTTTCGGCGTGAATCTCCTACCGGCATTCGGTCCACCGACGTGGTCCATCATGGTCTACTTCGCGCTGAAATATGACCTGAACGATGTCGCACTGATTGCAGTGGGCGTTATCGCAGCCGCAAGCGGCCGCTTTGTCCTCGCCCACGCCTCACGTGCCGCACGAAACTGGCTCCCGCAAAGCTACGTCACCAACATGGCCAACTTTGGTGAGTATCTAAAACAACGATCCACTCATGCCTGGTGGCTGATCGCAACGTTTTTCGTTTCGCCACTTCCAAGCGCCCAACTTTTTGTTGCTGCAGGTCTCATGCCAGCTGTTGAACTCGCAAAAGTAACCGCGGCTTTTGCGGTCGGCCGCATCGCAACTTATTCCCTCTATGTCGGGATTGCTCACTCACTTGCGGCCACCGACGTCGGACAGATCATCATCAACCACCTGAAATCTCCGTGGGGTCTCGCCTCGGAATTAGCAATGCTTGGCCTACTAGTCGGCATCGGTCGAATTGATTGGCGAAAGCGACTCCACCAGTGATCCACTTTCTGCAACAACTTCCCGCATTCATCCTGGCAACATTCTTACTCGCGATCATTCCTGGACAAGGAATGGCAATGGTGATTCGACAAGTGCTTGTCGGTGGCCGTCGCATTGGTTTCATCTCCGTATTAGGCAACAG
>JBEGON010000035.1:0-4047 GCA_041181965.1 Actinomycetota bacterium | reverse complement strand
ACGTTGTCGGTCGCGAATTTGCGATTGAAGTGATTCACGATCCAAACACACACTTGCATCACATGGCACCAATGTCTGACGAAGATCCTGAAAGCCTCGAACCAAAACCTTTGAGTGAAGGTCAGAAGGCAATGGCAAAGGCAAAAGAAATTGCCGAGCAACCAGTGGTCGAAGTCGAAGAAGATCAACCACATCAAGACGATCCTGTAATCGATGAAGTTGCTGGAGCAGAATTGCTCGCAAAGAAACTTGGCGGCAAGATCATCGAAGAGTACGAAACAGATTCGAAGAAATAACTTTTATGTATGAAGGTATCGTTCAAGAACTTATCGATGAGTTAGGTCGACTTCCTGGCATTGGTCCAAAGTCTGCACAACGCATGGCATTCCATATCTTGCAGGCAGATGAAGTTGATATCGAACGACTTGCACATTTGTTGCGTGAAGTGAAAAGCAAAATCAAATACTGCGATGTGTGTGGAAACGTTTCGGAAGAAGAGCGTTGCCGCATCTGTCGCGATCCTCGTCGTGACGACTCAGTGATTTGTGTTGTTGAAGAAGCGAAAGACGTTGTGGCAATCGAACGTAGTCGCGAATTCAATGGTCGTTATCACGTGCTTGGCGGAGCGCTTTCGCCCGTCGACAACATTGGCCCAGCATCACTGCGCATCCGCGAACTGATGGCTCGTTTGGCCGACAGCAAGATCACCGAAGTCATCATCGCAACCGACCCAAACTGGGAGGGTGAAGCCACCGCCAGCTACCTCGCTCGTCAGCTCAGCGGTATGGGTATTGCGGTGAGTCGAATCGCTACCGGCATCCAAATGGGTGGCGATCTTGAATACGCGGATGAAGTGACGATTGGACGTGCTTTTTCAGGCCGTCGTCGTCTAAACGAGGAATAATCTCAAATATTGAGATGTCTTCTCGTCTCACAATATGAACTTTCCCGCAAAGCCGATTTTCCCTGCATAAGAATTGCCTCCTGACAACCCCAAGGGAAGGCAGTCATGGGTCTGGTAGTCCAGAAATACGGCGGTTCATCGGTAGCTGATGCCGCCTCCATCAAGCGTGTTGCCCAACGCATCGTTGAGACCAAGAAGGCCGGCAATCAGGTCGTCGTCGTGGTTTCAGCAATGGGTGACACCACTGATGAACTCATCGATCTTGCAAACCAAGTAACTCCGCTTCCAGCACCGCGCGAACTCGACATGCTGCTCACTTCTGGTGAACGCATCTCGATGGCACTCGTTGCGATGGCCGTGGGACAACTTGGTTTTGAAGCGCGTTCATTTACCGGTTCACAAGCTGGTGTGATCACCGACTCTGCACACGGACGCGCCCGCATCATCGACGTCACACCAGGACGAATTCGTTCCGCTATCGACGAAGGTGCTATTGCCATCGTCGCTGGTTTTCAAGGTGTGAGCCAAGACAGCAAAGACATCACAACCCTTGGTCGCGGTGGTTCAGATACAACTGCAGTTGCACTTGCTGCTGCACTGGAAGCGGACGTCTGCGAGATCTACACCGATGTTGATGGTGTGTTCTCCGCAGACCCACGCATTGTTCCTGCAGCTCGCCAACTCAGCAGCATTACATATGAAGAAATGCTAGAAATGGCAGCAAGCGGTGCAAAGGTGTTGCACCTTCGTTGTGTCGAATACGCACGACGTTTCAATCTTCCAATTCACGTACGTTCATCATTCTCAAACAAAACCGGAACTTGGGTTATCAAAGATCGACCTGTAGGAGACGACATGGAACAACCAATCATCGCGGGCGTTGCACACGATCGCAGCGAAGCAAAGATCACTGTCGTCGGAGTTCCTGACCGACCAGGTGTTGCAGCAGCAATCTTCCAATCAGTGGCAGATGCAGCAATCAACATCGACATGATTGTTCAGAACGTCTCCGCAGCAGCGACAGGTTTGACGGATATTTCCTTCACTTTGCCAATTACTGAAGGCCCAACCGCAACTGCCGCGCTTACTCGTATTCAGAAAGAAGTTGGCTTCCAGAACATTTTGTTCGATGACACCATTGGCAAGATTTCACTTGTTGGTGCAGGTATGCGTTCGCACCCAGGTGTTTCCGCAACTTTGTTTGCGGCCCTCGCTGAAGCCAACGTCAACATCGAAATGATTACCACATCAGAGATTCGAATCAGCGTGGTTGTTCGCGAAAAAGATCTCGACAATGCAGTGCGTGCAATTCACACCGCTTTTGGTCTTGATGCTGAAGCGGATGCAGTCGTGTACGGAGGAACGGGTCGCTAATGTCACGTGAATTTACTGTTGCTGTCGTCGGCGCTACCGGCCAAGTTGGTGGCGTCGTCATCCAACTCCTTGAACAACGCAATTTTCCAGTAGCGAAAGTCCGCTTCATGGCATCTGCGCGCTCTGCAGGTTCTGTCCTCAAATTCCGCGGTGCAGATGTAGTCGTTGAAGATGCAGACACCGCAGATCTCGCAGGAATTGATATCGCAATCTTCTCCGCCGGTGGAGCTACCTCAAAGGCCCTCGCACCAAAGTTTGCAGCTGCAGGTGCCATGGTTATCGACAACTCTTCTGCATGGCGCATGGATCCAGAAGTCCCACTGATTGTCAGTGAAGTTAATGGCGAAGAAGTAGCGAATGCCAAGAAGGGCATCATCGCTAATCCAAACTGCACCACGATGGCAGCAATGCCAGTGCTCATGCCATTGCATAAAAAAGCGGGACTCAAGCGTTTGGTTGTTTCTTCATACCAAGCAGTGTCAGGTTCTGGTTTGTCTGGCGTCAAAGAACTCGAAACTCAAATTCGTGGCGTGATTGACCAAGACATTGCCGGTCTCACTCATGATGGTGGTTCGGTGAAATTCCCAGCACCGCAGAAGTACTTGGCGAACATCGCTTTCGACGTCATCCCATTTGCAGGAAATCTTGCAGGCGATGGTTCACTCGAAACCGACGAAGAACAAAAGCTACGCAATGAAAGCCGCAAGATTCTCGGTATTCCAGAACTTCTCGTGTCGGGTACGTGCGTGCGTGTACCAGTCTTCACCGGTCACTCACTTTCCATCAATGCTGAATTTGACAGCGCTCTTAGCGTTGCTGAAGCAACCGCAATTTTGAAGGATGCTGAAGGTGTTGTTGTTGTGGATGTTCCAACGCCACTCGAAGCCGCAGGAAAAGATCCTTCATACGTAGGTCGTATCCGCGAGGATCAATCAGTCGCTGCCGGTAAGGGACTTGTGTTCTTCATCAGCAATGACAACTTGCGCAAAGGTGCTGCATTGAATGCAGTGCAAATTGCAGAGTTGGTTGCGGCGCGCATCAACGCGTAATTAATGCTTGCCCTTTGGCATCGGTTTGTGCATTGCTGTGCGAATCGATGCCAAAGCTTTATCTGCATCATCGACAGTGACAACAAAGTGTTTTCCGCTGCCTAATTCAAAGTGCAGTCCAGTGCCTGCACGCATGACCGCAGCGGTCGCGCGCTTCCATGGCACCCAGCGATAACCCCAACCGCCCCATTCCGTCGGGCGCACATCAATTACTTCTACAAGTGCGATGTATTGCCATTTGATAGTGCGCTTTGGCCAGCTTGTTGGGCCAAAGCCAACAACAACTCCGTCTGATTGCACAATCACGTGCAACTCTGAAAACACATATCCAATGATTGGCAGAATCAACATCACTGCGAGGAACGGAATCCAGCCAGCGCCGACAATTTGTTTTTCTGGACGAGCGAATTGATTCGTAAAAATTATCGTGATGGTGAGAACACCACTGAGTGCACTCACGAAGTAGGCGAGTAGCCGGTTCTTAGCGCTTCCGCGCCAGAGAACATCAGACATGAGTTATGCGCCGAGGGCTTTCTTGACTGCAGCAGCAACAGCGCCACCATCAGCACGACCAGAAACTTGTGGCGTCACAACCTTCATTACAGCGCCCATGGCTTTCATGCCTTCTAGACCATCTGCCTTTGCAGTAGCAACGGCTTTCGCAATGATGTCTTCAACTTCTGCATCACTCAATTGAGCTGGCAAGTACTTCTCGAGCAC
>JBEGON010000034.1:0-7370 GCA_041181965.1 Actinomycetota bacterium | reverse complement strand
TGGGCAGACAATATTTCTGCAAATGTTATTGGTATCGGGCTTGGCACAATTTTCAGATTCTTTACTTATCGCAAGTTTGTCTTCATCAAATAATTTTGAAGAGCAAAATCAAAAAACTATTTGCCGACGCGCAAATATTCAATATCTCCGCTGATGAATGTGCGATCGCCATCATCAGTCTTCACTTTGATTGCACCATCATTGAGCACTGACACCGCAATGCCTTCGACGTTTTCTCCTGCAGTAGTCGCAACTCGCACAGCAATCCCTAGGGTCGAACACACATTGCGATATGCATTCATCACCGAATCTAAAGGTTCGGCTAATGCGCGATGCAATTCTTCGATGATGGCAACTGCAAGATATTCGCGCGCAGGTTGAATTGCGACGTAATCTGCAAGCGCGACAGCAAGTTCAGTCGGACGCTGCTTATTTTCAAAAGAAAGATTGAGTCCAATACCGACGACAACAACATGTTCTTGTGATGTTGATTGCGGATGAACCGATGCGACGATGCCACCAAGTTTTCGATAACCATCATCAGTGGTCATCACGATGTCATTTGGCCACTTGAGTCGAACTCCAGAGAGCACAGTGTGAAGAGCTCGTTGCACTGCCAGACCCGTCACTAGCGGCAACACATCAAAATGGTGATCGCCTTCGTGAATGTGCACCACGCTCGACATGAGCAAGGCCTGACCTGCCGGGTCCTGCCAACTGCGAGTCAGGCGACCACGTCCTGCGGTTTGATGCCCCGCAATAAGAGTCTGGCCGTGAGGTAGGTCACTTATGGGACGGGCAAGCAAGGCGGTTTGAGTGGAGTCGATGCTCGCCACCGCCTCAAATTGAGCACGCACACCACGGCTTCGTGCGAGGTCATTCATCGCATGGCTATCGGGGAGTAACTCTCCGAACTTGTCCGTAGGCATGGTCACCCACCTACGCTACGACTTCTTGACCCAAGGAGGGTAGATGTCTGCGGCAGCGCATTCAGACCAACCAATCAATCCGCACACCACGGCAGGAAAGATTGAAGGGCTCCGCCAACGTCGACAAGAAACCCTGACTCGTCGTCAGAAGTCCGTCGATAAGCAGCACTCCCGCGGCAAACTCACTGCTCTCGAGCGCATTGAAACCTTGCTCGATGAAGGTTCCTTCCAGCAGATCGATGGTCTACGGCGTCACCGCTCACATGCGTTTGGGCTCGAAAAGACCCGCCCTTACGGCGATGGCGTTTTCACCGGTTACGGCACGATTGATGGTCGCCCGGTCTGTGTCTTCGCTCAGGACTTCACCGTTTTCGGTGGATCACTCGGCGAGACTATGGGCGAAAAAATCGTCAAGGTCATGGATCTCGCACTCAAAACCGGTTGCCCTGTTATTGGGCTCAACGACTCTGGCGGTGCTCGCATTCAAGAAGGCGTTTCATCGTTGCAGCAATATGGTGAAATCTTCCAACGCAATGTCCACGCGTCTGGTGTGGTTCCACAAATTTCTTTGATTCTCGGCCCATGTGCTGGTGGTGCTGTGTATTCACCAGCTATCACCGACTTCACCATCATGGTCGACAAAACATCACACATGTTCATCACTGGACCTGAAGTTATTAAGACAGTGACCGGTGAAGACGTGGGCTTCGATGAACTTGGTGGCGCTCGCACTCACAATGTGAAATCAGGTGTTGCGCACTACATGGCAACAGACGAAGCGGAAGCTTTTGAATATGTCAAAGCTTTGTTGTCGTACTTGCCAAGCAACAACATGGAAGAGCCACCAGCGTTTCCATTCGAAGCAGATCTCACCATCACCGATGAAGATCTCGAACTCGATGAGCTGATTCCAGATTCACCGAATCAGCCATACGACATGCACAAAGTCTTCGAACACATTCTCGATGACAATGAATTCCTAGAAATTCAGCCAATGTATGCGCCAAACATCATTGTCGGATTTGGTCGCATTGAAGGTCACGCAGTCGGAATCGTTGCAAACCAGCCGATGCAACTTGCGGGAACTCTCGACATCAACGCATCCGAAAAAGCGGCGCGCTTTGTTCGCACCTGCGACGCATTCAACATTCCAGTCATCACTTTCGTTGACGTACCGGGCTTCTTGCCAGGTACCGAACAAGAATGGAACGGCATCATCCGTCGCGGCGCAAAATTGATCTACGCCTACGCGGAAGCAACCGTTCCACTGATCACAGTCATCACTCGCAAGGCATACGGCGGCGCGTATTTGGTGATGGGTTCAAAGTCACTCGGTGCGGATCTCAACTTTGCATGGCCAACTGGGCAAATTGCGGTTATGGGTGCGCAAGGTGCAGTCAACATTTTGTACCGCGCAGAACTTGCAGCTGCTGACAACGAAGAATCTCGTCGCGCAGAATTGATTGAAGATTACGAAGATACATTGGCAAATCCATACGTTGCAGCAGAACGTGGTTATGTCGATCGCGTGATCTACCCACACGAAACTCGCAGCATGGTGTTGCGCGGTTTACGTGCGTTACGAAACAAGCGCGCACAGTTGCCACCGAAGAAGCATGGAAATATTCCACTATGACGAATGCACCTTTTCTCAAAGTAATTTCTGGCAATCCCACTGAGGAAGAACTTGCTGCGATTATTGCTTTGGCAAATGCTGCAGAGAAAATTCGTTTGGTGACAGAGCCAACGAAACTCAGCACGTGGGGCGACCCTCGTTCACACATGCGTCACCACTTGCCGGTCGGCAATAGCGCATGGCGTCAATCTGCGTGGGCTAAATACTGATGCTTCCTCGCATTGTGTTGGCGTCTGCATCGCCAGCTCGCTTGCAATTACTTCGCAACGTTGGAATCGAACCACACGTGCATGTGAGTGGCGTAGATGAAGATGCACTCACCAAATCTTCTGGCTGGAACACTGCTTCAGAAGTTGCCCTTGGGTTGGCGATTGCAAAAGCACAGCATGTTGCGCAACAACTAGATGCATCACACCTCATCATTGGTTGCGATTCTGTGATGGAAATCAACGATGCCATGTACGGCAAACCTGGTTCTATTGAGAACGCTCGCGAACGTTTGCGCGAAATGAGTGGCAGTCGCGGCTGGTTGCACACCGGCCACTGCGTTATTGCAGATGGCGTACGGGTTGCCAGTGCTGTGACTCGCACCGAAGTCGTCTTCCATGAAATGTCTGACGCCGAAATTGAGGCATACCTCGCAACTGGTGAGCCGCTTCATGTTGCCGGCTCTTTCACTCTCGATTCATTAGGTGGGCCGTTCATCCGCGAGATCCATGGCGACCCTTCAAATGTGGTGGGTCTATCTCTCCCCACGCTCAGAAATCTCTTCGCCGAACTCGGGTTTGGCTGGGAACTCGTCCTCGCACCTTCCGCTCACACTAAGTGACTGCCTAGTACGGCATTTGCTTTCTACACTGCAGCCAAGAAAGGGGCACTCATGGCCACTCGCACGCTCAAGAAAGTTCTCATCGCTAACCGCGGTGAAATTGCTGTGCGCGTCATCCGTGCCTGCCGCGACGCCGGCCTGCAGTCCGTGGCGGTCTACGCAGATCCAGACCGCGATGCCCTTCACGTCACCATGGCCGATGAGGCATTCGCACTAGGCGGTTCTAGTGCCGCCGAGTCCTACCTCGTCATCGACAAAATCATTGATGCTGCTCGCCGTTCCGGCGCAGACTCAGTGCATCCTGGTTATGGCTTCCTCAGTGAAAACGCAGATTTCGCACAAGCAGTAATTGACGCAGGTCTCACCTGGATCGGTCCACCACCTCACGCAATTCGTAGTTTGGGTGACAAAGTTTCAGCGCGACACATTGCAGCTCGCGCTGGTGCACCACAGGTTCCAGGCACTCCAGATCCAGTGAACAACGCAGACGAAGTTGTGGCATTCGCACAACAACATGGTTTGCCTGTTGCCATCAAGGCTGCCTTCGGTGGCGGTGGACGCGGGCTTAAAGTTGCGCGCACCCTCGAAGAAATTCCAGAACTTTTCGAATCAGCTGTACGCGAAGCAGTTGCAGCATTCGGTCGCGGTGAATGTTTCGTCGAGCGTTACCTCGACAAACCACGTCACGTCGAAACCCAGTGTCTTGCTGACGAACATGGCAATGTTGTTGTTATCTCAACTCGCGACTGCTCACTCCAACGTCGTCACCAGAAACTTGTCGAAGAAGCACCAGCGCCATTCTTAAGCGACGATCAGATTGCACAGCTTTACAGCGCATCAAAATCAATCTTGCGCGAAGCGGGTTACGTCGGTGCAGGTACCTGTGAATTCTTGGTTGGTATTGACGGAACGATTTCATTCCTCGAAGTAAATACTCGTCTTCAGGTCGAACACCCAGTCAGCGAAGAAGTCACTGGCATTGACCTTGTGCGCGAAATGTTCCGCATCGCTTCTGGCGAAGTGTTGGGTTACGACGATCCAATCGTTCGCGGCCATTCCTTGGAGTTCCGCATCAACGGCGAAGATCCAGGCCGCAATTTCTTGCCAGCACCAGGACAACTCACCACATTCGTTATGCCAAGCGGTCCAGGCGTTCGCGTGGACACCGGCTTCAAACAAGGTGATGTCATCGGCGGCAACTTCGATTCATTGCTAGCCAAACTCATCGTCACTGGCAGTTCACGCGAACAAGCTCTTCAACGCGCTCGTCGTGCTCTTGCTGAAATGCAGATTGAAGGAATTGCCACTGCGCTGACCTTCCATCGCGTTGTTGTCGAAGAAGCGGATTTCGCGCCACGTGAAGGTTCTTTCAAGGTTCACACACGGTGGATCGAAACCGAATTCAATAACACTATCGACGCATACAGTGGCGATTCAGATGCTGCTGATAACTCATCGATGCGCGAAGCAGTTGTTATTGAAGTTGGTGGAAAACGCATCGAAGTTTCACTACCTGCAGGCTTTGGTGCACCAAGTCAGTTGATCCCACGTCCTGCAGCACCTGGTCCAAAGCGCAGTGCAAAGAAGGCCGGACCTGCAGCAACAGGCGATTCACTTGCATCACCAATGCAAGGAACTGTCGTCAAGATTGCTGTGACCGAAGGTCAAACTGTTGCCGCGGGTGAATTGATTGTTGTGCTTGAAGCGATGAAGATGGAACAACCACTTACGGCGCACAAAGCTGGTGTGATCACGAGCCTGTCATGCGAAGTTGGCGTGACAGTTCCTTCAGGCACCGTGCTTTGCGAAATTAAGTAACGTTCTTTTTAATGAAGCCGACGAGCGGCTTCGGCGATGGATCCCGATAGTGATGGATAAATCGTGAACGTTGCTGCGAAATCATCAACCGTCAAACGCTTCGTCACTGCTACAGCAATCGGATAAATCAACTCACTGGCATTTGGTGCAACGACAACACCGCCGATGACCGTGCCATTTGCTGGAATGCAAAACAGTTTGATGAATCCATCTTTGAGGTCTTGCATCTTTGCGCGGGCATTGGTGTTGAGCGGCAGGGTGAGGACCTGTGCATCAACTTCACCCGCATCGACCTGACGCTGAGTCACACCGACGGTAGAAATCTCTGGATCAGTAAAAACGTTTGCCGAAACTGTCGTGAGATCCAGTGGATTTACTGCATCTCCCAGTGCATGCCACATTGCAATGCGACCTTGCATCGCAGCGGTGGATGCCAACATCAAAACACCAGTGCAATCGCCCGCTGCATAGATATTGCGCACTGAAGTGCGCGATACCCGATCCACAGAAATGAAGCCGCGATCGTCAGTGGCAACTCCTGCCGATTCCAATCCGAGTGACTCGGTATTCGGCAAAGAACCGACTGCGAGCAAGCAGTGACTACCAGTGATGACGTGGCCATCTTGCAACGTGACAGAAACACCGTCAGCCGTAGCAGCGACTGACTTAGCGCGGGCAAGACTCATCACCTCGATTCCGCGACGCACAAAAACATCTTCAATAACGCGTGCTGCATCTGCATCTTCGCCAGGAAGCACTTGATTGCGCGACGAAACCAACACCACTTCACTGCCCAATGCATGATAGGCGGAAGCAAATTCGGCACCAGTGACACCAGAACCGATCACGATGAGTTTTGATGGAAGTTCAGGGAGGTCATACAACTGTTCCCACGTCAGAATGCGTTTTCCATCCGCCATGGCGTCATCCAGCAAGCGTGGGCGTGCACCGGTTGCGAGCAACACAACATCAGCGTCCAAAACTTCACCTGTAGAAACTGTGACGCGATGCGCACTCTCGAGAGTTGCTTCACCATGAATCAGCGTCACACCTTCTGCGAGTAATCGAGTGCGGATATCCGCACTCTGATTTTCGGCCAGTGACTTCAAGCGATTGTTCAACACTTGCATGTTGACCTTGATGTCATTACCGACATCAATGCCGAGAGCTGTGCTTTCATGAACGCGAGTGAGTAGATGTGCGACGCTGATCAAACCTTTGGATGGAACAACATCGGTGAGGACCGCGGAGCCGCCAACAGCGTCACGGTGAATGAGGGTGACATCGGCACCGAGTTGTCGAGCGACAAGTGCAGCTTCATAGCCACCTGGTCCGCCACCGATTACAACAACTTTTGCCACGTGCTTATCCTCGCATTAGTCAGTAGAGAGTTTTACGCTGCTGCCCATGGGCATCTATGCGGCATATGGAAGCAATCTCGATCCAGCGAGAATGGCATTGCGCGCCCCTCACTCCCCTGCGATTGGCGCCGGTTGGCTCAACGGTTGGCGCTTGACTTTTGGTGGCGAAGATTTGAGTTGGGAAGGTCCACTTCCTACTCTGGTTGAAGATTCGATCAGTCAGGTGTTTGTGATGCTGTACGCATTGACTGATGAAGATGAAGCGGCTCTCGACAATGCCGAAGGTTTTGACATTGGTTTTTATCGCAAAATGCGCATCCGAGTTTCTACTCTAGATGGCGAAACCCAAGCCTGGATGTATGTAGTGGATGGCTATGAAGATGGAGTGCCAAAGTACGAGCACCTCCACACCATCATCGAAGCCGCAATCGTTGCTGGCGCTCCCAATGACTACATCGAAAGTCTGCGCTCACGCGCCTACCGCGAAGAGGACTGACTGCTGCTGACAGGCCTGCGCACGTGTTCTACGCTCTCAGCATGAGTCACCGTGAACTTGCTGCTCAAGCAGCCGCCTTCATCAAAGAACGCACTGGAATTGAACAGCATGAAATCGCCATCGTTCTAGGCAGTGGCTGGGCTCCAGCTGCAGAACTCTTCGGCAAAGTCACTAGCGAGATTCCTTATGCAGAGATTCCAGGTTTTGGTGCAGCAGGTGTTTCAGGACACTCAGGTGTAGCACGTTCTATCGATCTCGAAAATGGAAAGCATGCTTTAGTTTTTCTCGGTCGCACACATTT
>JBEGON010000033.1:0-3663 GCA_041181965.1 Actinomycetota bacterium | reverse complement strand
CACAGCTTGCGTACAGCACAAAGACCATCACCTGGATTCCAGTGTTATTGGCCGCCGTGTCGTGGGTTGGAGCATTGGTGGCAGGTCGTATCGGCCGTGAAGGTTGGGCATTCATTTTGAGCGCCGGCACTCTTGCACTCGCTGTGACATCGCTGTTTGCAATTTTGTATCCAAATGTGATGCCAAACATTGATCGCACTTTGGAAGGTCTCACTATCGCTAATGCGTCATCAACTGAAGGCACATTGAAGATCATGACCATTGTGGCAGTAGTCATGACTCCGATTGTGTTGCTCTATCAGTCATGGACTTACTGGGTATTCCGCAAGCGTTTGACTGCCGACATGATTGCTAATCCAGAGCGTGGCGTTCTTGATGACGTCGTTACGCACTGATTAACTCGTTCTAAGAAGATATGGTGGTGAGACCTTTTGATCCTCGGCTCGCACGTGAAGTGCAGCCTGTTCGAGGATTGATTGGCCTCACCACCATTCTGAGTTTTTGTGCCGCGATCCTGTTTGTCGTCCAATCGATTTTTCTCGCAAGAACAATCGCGGCGATTTTTCTCCAGCACAGCTCGCTTCAATCTCAATCCACAACCATCCTTCTTGCAGCATCAGCGTGGGTGGGGCGAGTTTTGCTTACAAACATCAATGAGTGGCAAGCGCGCACAAAGGGTCTACGATCAGTTGCAGTCGCACGAGAAAAATCTCTTCATCAACTTGCGTCAATGTCCCCACATCAAATCGCAATGCCACAAGGCTCACTAGCAACTCTTCTGACTCGGGGAATCGATGGCCTCGAGATTTATGTTTCTCGATATCTACCCCAGCTCGTCATTTCAGCGTTTGTTCCAGCCCTACTTGGCGCTGTCATTCTTTGGCTTGATCCACTGAGTGCACTGATCTTGATTGTGACCATTCCGCTCATCCCACTGTTTATGGCTTTGGTTGGATGGTTCACCCAGTCCAGTGTTCAAGAACATTGGGTCGAAATGAATCGGCTGTCAGGAACTCTTACAGATCTGATGAATGGACTTCCGGAACTGAAAGTTTTTGGAAGAGCTCGTGGGTTGGAGAGTGAAGTTCGCGAACTAGGTGAACAACAAAAGACCGCAACGATGAAGGTGCTCAAGCTTTCATTCCTTTCTGCTTTTGTTCTGGAATTACTCGCCACTATTTCGGTCGCACTCATCGCAGTTGGAATTGGTGTACGACTCGTCAACGGCGAAATGGATCTCTGGCGAGGATTGGCCGCCCTCATCATTGCTCCAGAGGTCTATGCGCCATTGCGAATGTTGGGTGTTCATTTCCATGCAGCATCAGAAGGAATGGAAGCATGGAATCAAGTCAAAGAAATTCTCACAGTGGAAGGTCCACAGCATGGTTCTGTCATTCCTTCTAAGTCCGTTGCTGTGAAATGGACTGATCTCAAGATTCAGTTTGGCCAAAAGACCTTAGATATTCCCGATGGAAGCGCGGAGCCTGGTCAGATCACGGTCATTGCAGGTCCGAGCGGCTGTGGAAAATCCTCACTGTTGTCGGTCCTTATTGGAACATTTTCACACTACCAAGGCAATGTCACATTCACGGATACGACCACATCATTCAGACCCAGTGACATTTCGTTGTCTGCACTTCCAAACGTTTTTGGTTTCGTCGGCCAGAACGCGTGGCTTGGTGAGGGAAACCTGTCACAGATTGTCGGCCCTGATGCGGCGCTGTTGCCGGAGCAACTTCGTGTAGACCTGCCGCTGGAGACAATCATTTCTGATCGCGATCAAGGCGTTTCGGTCGGACAACGTCGACGTATTGCTGTCGCACGTGAACTTGCACGCAAACCATCGATATTGATTTTAGATGAACCTGCTGCAGCGCTTGATGAGGATAGTGAGAGAGCTCTACTCGAAACTCTTCAAATGTATGCACGCAGCGGGCACACAGTCATCGTTGTGGCACATCGCCATTCGCTCATCGAGCATGCGAACAAAGTGATTTCCTTCGAGATGGTGGCATCATGATCACCAAGCAGGCGGGATTCTTCGCAATCGTTTTTGCATCCTTGACGATGCTTTCAGCTGTAGGGCTTGTCGCTACTGGCGGTTGGCTCATTTCAGCTGCAGCACTAATGCCACCGATGATGACGTTGCAGGTAGCAACCGTCTCTGTTCGGTTTTTTGGTATCGCACGTGGGTTTTTCCGATGGTCTGAACGAGTTGTCTCTCACGAGTCCGCATTGCAGGGCACCGTAGAGAATCGCGTCAAGCTGTGGAACGCTGCTGCGGTCCTTGGCCCTCGCGGAATTTGGAGGTTGCGCGGAAGTGATGCACTGGATCGGCTTACGGCCGACACCGATCTTCTTCAAGATTCTGTAGTCCGCGTGCGAACGCCATTCTTTGCCGCAGTCATCTCTGCGACTTTACTTGTGATTGTGCAAACATCATTTCTGCAAGCTGCGGGCTTATTGCTTTCCGGCGTTTTTATTCTTTCCGGTTTTGTGCTTCCAAGAATGACGATTGTCATTGAAGATAAAGTGGCGCGAGATTCGGTGAATGCCAGAAATGCGCTCAGTGCGGAAATCAATACTGTGATTGGCCACTCAGATGAGCTGCGAATTAGTGGCGCAAGTGCTCGAGTTCTCACCTCGATTGCGGAGAATGAAAAACGCCGTGTCCAGATCGAATCAAAAGCGAGTGCATGGGTAGGACTTAGCGGTGCGCTCAATGGGATTGCAGCGGGCGCCGCAGTGTTTATTTCACTCGTATTTTCAGCGACCGCGTATCTTTCCGGAGAACTCCAAGGATCGATGATTGCGGTGATTGTGCTCTTGCCTTGGGCAAGCGCTGAAATCATTGCAACATTCGGTCAGGTTGCCACGGCCCAAAGTCGAGTTCGAGTCGCACAAGAACGCATCGATGAGCTCTTGAACCAAGCCGAGGCATATGTTCGGCAAGCCAAGCCTGCGTGCGAAAAAATTCTGGCATCACCATCGGAATTGAGTATTCAAGATTTGGCTGTCTCATGGAGCGACCGAAAAGTAGTTGACGGCATTTCCTTCTCACTTCGCCGCGGCCAGACCATCGCACTGACGGGTCCGAGCGGAAGTGGAAAGTCAAGTATTGCTGCCGCAATTCTGCGGCTCGTCGAACATGAAGGAGTCGTCACCCTCGATGACACACCTGTCGATCACCTGACAGATTTCCGCGTGCATGTGAGTGCTTTGCTCCAGACCACTCATGTCTTCAGCATGAGTTTGCGTGAGAACCTACTCATCGCAAATGGAAACGCCTCTGACGTTGAGATTGTCACCGCGCTTTCGCGTGCCGGACTCGATGCCTGGTTTGAAAGACTTCCACGCGGACTAGACACGTTGATTGGACAGTCAGGTCAACCTATGAGTGGCGGAGAAGTTCAACGACTCGGAGTCGCGCGGCTGCTGCTATCGCAAGCGGCATTCATAGTTTTGGATGAACCAACAGAGCATCTTGATGAAAAGACTGCATCGGAAGTATGGGCGACCATCATGCATGAGTTTCGTGACAGGGGATTGCTCCTCATTACTCACGATCAATCAATGGCCGATGACTGTGACTACGTGTTGAGATTGCAAAATGGTCAACTAGTGCGCACACTTTCGCTGTGACCCAACAAAGGGAAGATCTTC
>JBEGON010000032.1:0-24380 GCA_041181965.1 Actinomycetota bacterium | reverse complement strand
CGACCGCAGTGGCAACAATGAACTTCCTCATGATTACTCCTAACCGAGGAATCAGTTCGTGGGGAGGGGGTTTTCACTCCCACCTCGCGAGCCGCATATCTGCTGGGGTCTAATTCGGTTGAACTAGATCCGGCCGTGAAAGTTGCTTGGCATTGAGTCCTCTGGCTTTCGTGACCTGCTTGGAAAGGTACGCCTGTTTGTCGAAATTCGCCGCAGGTTTTGATGTGAGAATGCAGTCACAGATTCGTGACTAATGGCCCTATTGACAGCGGCTTAGGTGACTTTTCGTGAGGGGAATAACTGACTTTTGGGCAACGTTGGACTTCATGGCAAGATACGCCACCTGTTGGTTGGCCCCTCTACCCAATCGACCGATCCCTTCGGGTTTCGACGTCTGGTCCCCACTAGGCGCCTGAGCCCTCCGCACAACAACAAGTAATCAGGAGAACCACTTTCGTGGCTGTCAAGATCAAACTCAAGCGCCTGGGCAAGGTTCGTAACCCTCAGTACCGCATTGTCATTGCCGATTCACGCACCGCACGTAACGGTCGCTCAATTGAAGAAATCGGTTTGTACCACCCGAAGGAAGAACCATCTCGTATCGAAATCAACTCTGAGCGTGCACAGCATTGGCTCAACGTTGGTGCACAACCAACTGAAGCAGTTGAAGTGCTTTTGAAGATCACCGGTGACTGGCAGAAGTTCAAGAACTTGCCAGGTCAAGAAGGTACTTTGAAGGTTGCTCCTGCAAAGGTTGATAAGAAGGTTGTCTTCGCTGCCGCAGTTGCAGATGCTGCTGTTGCTAAGGAAGAAGAAGCCAAAGCACCGAAACCAGCAAAGGTTGAAAAGCCTGCGAAGGTTGAGAAGGTCGAAGAAGCTCCTGCAGTTGAAGAAGTTGTCGCTGAAGTAGTTGCTGAAGAAGCACCTGCTGCTGAAGAAGCAACCGAAGCAGCTGCTGAGACCACGGAGGCTTAAATGCTCGAGGATGCTCTCGAGCACCTCGTACGTGGCATCGTCGATCATCCAGATGATGTGGTGGTGCGCGTTCGCACTGCTCGCGGAAATCGTGATCGTCGCGATGTGAAAACCTTCGAGGTCAAAGTCAATCCAGAAGATTTGGGTCGCGTGATTGGCCGTAATGGTCGCACCGCAACCGCACTTCGCACTGTGCTTTCAGCGCTTCAGCCAGGTCGTGGCGTCCGCATCGATTTTCTCGATTCAGACGGACACTAAATGGTTCGCGTTGTTGTGGGCCGACTTGGTCGACCACACGGCATTCGTGGTGAAGTAACTGTAGAAATTAGAACCGACGAACCCGAGTTGCGTTATGCACCGGGTTCGTCGTTGTTCATCCAGGGCAGCGATAAAACGCTCGTCGTTGAATCAAGCCGTTTTCATTCGGCAATGTTGTTGCTTAAAGTTAAAGGCGTTGACGATCGCACTGCAGCCGAAGGACTTCGCGGTTCCATCGTCGAATCTGATGTCGATCCACTCGAGTTGCCGATGGAAGACGACGAGTTTTATGACCGTCAACTCATCGAACTAACTGTTTTTCAAGATGGCACCAAAGTCGGTTTTGTCCGCGATGTGTTGCATCTGCCAGGCCAAGATGTATTAAGCATCGAATTGGGCGATGGTCGCGAAATGTTGTTGCCTTTTACTGAAAGTTTTGTACCGACTATCGACATTGCTGCTAAACGAATTGAAATTAATCCACCACAGGGATTAATGGATGATGCGGAGAACGACAATGCGCATTGATGTCGTTTCGATTTTCCCGCAATATCTCGAACCGCTGAATCTTTCACTGGTTGGAAAAGCAATCAAAGATGGATTGTTGGATGTAGCGACACACGATTTGCGTGACGCCACTACCGACAAACATCGCACGGTGGATGACACTCCCTATGGGGGTGGACCTGGCATGGTGATGAAACCAGAGCCGTGGGGTGACACGCTTGATGCCATTCTTGATCCATCACTCGATCCAGTATTGATTGTTCCAACTCCGAGTGGTGTTTTGTTTAGTCAATCTCTTGCTCAAGAACTTTCACATGAAAAGCAATTGGTTTTTGCATGCGGTCGATATGAAGGTGTCGACTCACGTGTGATGCAGCATTACCGAGGCCGTGTTCGAGTGCTTGAAGTGTCGATCGGTGATTATGTGCTGGCCGGTGGCGAAGTTGCAGTGCTCGTCATGGTCGAAGCCATTGCCCGATTGATTCCTGGTGTGCTCGGTAATGAGGAATCTTTCAAGGATGATTCATTCGCAGCTGGCGCCATGCAGGATCTGCTCGAAGGTCCGATTTACACCAAGCCTGCTGTCTGGCGAGATCTTCAGGTTCCCGAAGTCCTCGTGAGTGGCAATCATGCGGCGATTGCGGCGTGGCGCCGCGAGCAGGCTCAGTTGCGCACGGAACAGAACCGCCCAGACCTGCTTTCCTGAGGCGATTTCGCCCTTTTGAGCACTCATTGGCATACTTCGCCCCCGTTGCGCTCACGCCAAAGACCTGCCACAAAGGGTTCCGGCGAATGCGAGTTCGACAACCAAACCGAGCATCCGGTTAACGATTTGTGGCGTGGACCGAGGAGAACTGACATGCAGACTCTTGATTTCATCAACGCAAACGCTTTGCGTACCGATATCCCAGCATTTCGCACAGGTGACACCTTGAAGGTTCACGTTCGCGTTATCGAAGGTAGCCGTTCACGTATCCAGGTATTCCAGGGTGTTGTGATTGGTCGCCAGGGTGGCGGCATCGGCGAGACCTACACGGTCCGCAAGGTTTCTTTCGGTGTTGGTGTGGAACGTAAATTCCCACTTCACAGCCCAATCGTTGAAAAGGTTGAAGTTGTTTCACGCGGTGATGTCCGTCGTGCGAAGCTTTACTACCTTCGTGACTTGCGCGGTAAGAAAGCGAAGATCAAAGAACTTCGCGAAGACCAGTAGTCACTACCTTTCATGTTTTTCGGAAATGACCGCAGCTTGCTGCGGTCATTTCGCTTTTGGCGCTTAGTTGCCTGTGGTGTGGCCCTTGCATTGTTCATGCGCATCTTCTTGTTTGGCATCTATCAAGTAGCGAGTGAATCAATGTCTCCTACTTTGCGGACAAGTGATCGTGTACTGGTGCTGAAGTGGGCCAAACTTTCAGGGGTTGAACGTGGAGATATTGTCGTTTTCGATGGCGCAGGTTCATTCGCTCCCACCGAATCAGCATCAACGTTTGCCGACACTTTGTCAGAACTCATCGGCATCAAATCCCTTGATTCGCATTTGTTTGTCAAGAGAGTGATTGGACTTGGCGGAGATGAAGTCAAGTGTTGTGATTCCGAAGGATTTGTGACCGTCAATGGTGAAAGATTGCGTGAGTCATATCTGGCGCCAGGTATGTCGCCAAGCGAAGTGTCCTTCGATGTTGTCGTGCCGAAGGGTCGAATGTTTGTGATGGGGGACAATCGTTCTCACTCGCAGGATTCCCGGTCATTGCTAGGCAGCCCTGGTGGCGGCATGGTTGATGTCGACAAAGTTGTGGGTCGTGTCGCGTGGGCCATGTGACGCTCTGCGACAATACGCACTTGCGAATGGAGATTAAGTGAACGAGTGGTCTGACAATCCTGAAAAGGACAAAGCAGAACTACATCGGATTATTGATGAAGCTTCCGCTGACCATGACGAGAATAATCTCGAAGGTTGGCGCGGCAAACTTTCATTCGTTTTCGATTGGTTGAGAGAAACATCCTTCATTCTTGGAATGGCAGTGCTGCTATCCGTTCTACTTCGCACTTTTGTATTTCAAGCGTTCTTCGTCCCATCTGAATCGATGGAAAATACTCTGCTTACCGACGACCGCATCATTGCATCGAAGTTGAGTTACCGATTTGGGGATATCCATCGCGGAGACATTGTCGTGTTTCATGATCCGAGCGACTGGTTGTACACCGCGCCGAAAGAACCTGGTCTTCACCAGACAATCAACGATGTGATGACATGGATTGGCATCTTGCCATCCAACTCCGGTGACGATTTGGTGAAACGTGTCATTGGTTTGCCTGGTGACAAAGTTGCATGTTGTTCAAAAGACGGACACATCACAATCAATGGACTTGCGATTGACGAAACGTCGTATATCCGCGATGAAACAAATCAGATTCCATTTTCAATCACAGTTCCTGAAGGACGAGTGTTTGTGATGGGTGACAATCGCGGCGCATCAAGTGACTCGCGCTTTCATCTAGATGAAGCAAGTGGCACTGTGCCTATCGAAAATATTGTCGGTCAGGTGACATTCCGCGTTTGGCCAATGAATCGATTCGCCAAAATGAACGCCCCTGATGTTTTCAGTCAGGTTTCTTAAGTCACTTCAATGACTGGCCCCAACCTCATTCTCGAAACGCAATTTCTCGCAACACATTCATTGGTTGCGGGAATGGATGAAGTCGGTCGCGGCGCTTTCGGTGGCCCAGTGTGTGTTGGTTTGTGCGTTATTGATTCATCTGTCGGTCCTGTGCCTCAAGGGCTCAAGGACAGCAAGTTGCTCTCCGCGAGCGCTCGCGGCAAATTAATCAAACCGATTCAAGAATGGGCTGTTGCCACGTCGGTTGGCGAAGCGAGTGCTGCTGAAGTAGATGTGCATGGAATTGTTGGGGCGCTTCGTCTCGCTGGAATGCGAGCGCTTTCTGCAGTTGATGTTGTTCCTGACGTAATCATTCTTGATGGATCACACAATTGGTTGACTCCACCAGCAGGGGATTTGTTTACCGAAGGTGACGCGTTCCATTCTAAAGTTCACATGAAAGTGAAAGCAGATATGACATGCGCCTCGGTTGCGGGCGCGAGTGTGGTGGCAAAAGAACATCGCGATTCACTGATGCGACATCTTGAGGCTGACTATCCGGGTTATGGCTGGGCCTCACATGTGGGATACGGAACTGCAGCTCATCGCGCAGCAATTGCAAAACTCGGTTTGAGTGATGCTCATCGAAAGTCGTGGAAGTTGTAACTCACTTTTTGTGACGCTGTTTCTCACAGCGGCAAAATGTGTGTGTCGTCGAAGGCGCTGGGTGCGCACTATCTGCGCATGACATCTGCGTTGAAAGATTCTGTTGGATTATGGGGCGAGGAGTACGCCGCACGATTTCTCGTTGCACGAGGATTCACATTGCTCGCCCGAAACCTCAGGACTGATCTCGCAGAAGTTGATGTGCTGCTGAGAGATATGAACACCTTGGTGTTGTGTGAAGTAAAAACGCGGACCTCTTCCCGTGCTGGTATTGCGGGTGAAGCTATTGATGTTCACCGCATTCAAAGATTGCGAAACACTGCGGAGTTGCTGGTGGTTAATTACCCCGAATGTAGTTCTGCGCGAGTAGACGCAGTCTTGGTTGATGTGAAAGATTGCGAGATTTCTTTACAACATATTCGTGGACTCGAATGAGTATCGCTCGAGCGCTGTCATGTGTGACGTTAGCGGTTGATGGTTATCCCATCGAAGTGGAGGCGCATGTTGCTGATGGTCTTGTGGGTATGAATGTCACAGGTATGGCGGACACGTCTATCAACGAAGCGAAAGATCGGGTACGAGCTGCCATCTCAAACAGTGGTGCTAAGTGGCCGATGCGTCGAATTACAGTCGGTTTGTCACCAGCAGCACTGCCTAAACATGGTTCAGGACTTGATGTTGCTATCGCAATGGCAATCTTGAGTGCGGATGGTCAGTTGTCTCTGCCCCTCGATACTCAGACGATGTTTCTTGGAGAGCTTTCCCTCGATGGTCGAGTCCGCCGATCGCGAGGAAGTTTGGTTGCCGCTCTCACGGCGCAATCGCAAGGGTGCATACGACTTTTCGTGTCGAATGAAGATGCCGATGTGGTGGCGCTCGTTTCTTCGATTGAAGTGATAGCAGTCAGTCATCTTTCTGAGGTCATTCGAATATTCGGTGGTGATGTTGAGCCTGTAGAAGTGGCACCTATGACCAACGAAGTGATTGCCGCAGAAGCGGAAAGCTCATTGAATTTCAATCAAGTTCGTGGGCAATCTTGGGCCAAGTTCGCTCTGCAAGTAGCCGCAGCGGGTGGGCACCACGCGGCACTTATCGGGCCACCTGGTGTTGGAAAAACATTGTTAGCCAGTCGTTTTCCCGGAATCTTGCCCATGCTCACGCATGCGGAACAACTTCATGTTGCAGCGATCGGTTCTGCAATTGGCAGTCCGGCTTTGCTCAATCCAATTCCGCCATTCGCCGCACCGCATCACACCGCTTCCTACACAGCCTTGATTGGTGGTGGGTCTGGAGTACCTGTTGTTGGGATGGTGACACGGGCCCATCACGGCGTTCTTTTTCTCGATGAGGCACCGGAGTTCGCAACCAATGTGCTCGACGCTTTGCGTCAGCCATTGGAAAGCGGAACTGTTCATGTTGCACGGCGTGAATTCACTTTGACATTGCCGGCACGATTCCAATTATTGATCGCTGCAAATCCTTGTCCGTGTGGGCATGCGATGGATCCACATGGTCGCTGCAGTTGCACACCGATGCAACGCAAGCGATATCTCGCACGCATTAGTGGACCGTTGCTCGATCGCATCGATATTCGTGTTGTGGTTGATTCTGCGCCGCTGCAGCTCTTGATTGATGATGACCAACCTGTCGAGTCTTCCGAAAATATTCGCGAGCGAGTTATCTTGGCTCGACACCGCATGCAAAACCGATTTAAAGACCTACCTTGGTCGACCAATGCAGAAATACCAGGTACTGCCATACGTGAAATGTTTCCACTGACACCACAAATACATTCCTATCTTGTGCAACACCTATCTAAGCAAACGTCAGCGCGTGGTTTTGATCGCGTCTTGAAAGTGGGTTGGACGCTGGCTGATCTTGCAGACCGTGATTCACCAAACGAAGTTGATATCGCGAGTGCTATCGCTTTGCGCGACGCACAAGGCAAGTGGCCAGCGTGAACCGCGAAGCGTTGATGCACTTGGCGGCGTGTGTCGAACCAGGTGACAAGCGCATTCGTCAACTGCTTCGTGATTATCAGCCTGCAGAGTTGATCAAACGCCCGCAGTTGTTGCCGAACACCTACGCAGCGCGAGTGCATGAAATTTCGATGAAAGAAATAACCCAATCCATGACTTTGTCACACTGCGATTTTGTGACCGTATCGGATGATGACTGGCCAGTGCAACTCAATGATCTAGGCGACGTAGCACCTCTAGGCCTTTGGGTTCGTGGCAATCGGCAGGCGCTCCTGATGCCTGCGGTGTCCATGGTTGGTTCTCGAACCTGCACCGTGTACGGAGAAGAAGTTGCCGTCGAAATGGCAGCGCGCATTGCGCAGACGCACATTGCGGTTGTGTCTGGCGGCGCATTTGGTATTGACGCTGCAGCGCATCGAGGCGCTCTTACTGTTGGCGGCAGCACGGTGTGCGTGCTCGCGGGTGGTGTTGATGTTCCATACCCACGAGCGCACGCTGTGCTTTTTGATCGAATATGCAACCAAGGCTTATTAGTAAGCGAATCTCCGCCGAGGACGTCTGCAATGAAGTATCGCTTTCTAGTTCGCAATCGATTGATCGCCGCGTGGGGCAAAGCCACTGTTGTTGTTGAAGCGCGCGTGCGCAGTGGGGCAATTTCCACTGCTTCGCATGCTGGCACTCTCGGCCGAGATGTGATGGCCGTGCCTGGACTCATCAACAATGCTGCTGCCGCTGGGTGTCATGCACTGATTCGTGATGGTGCAATCTTGGTCACAGGCGCTGCGGATGTTGTCGAAAGTTTTTCCACTGACGCATCGACGTAATCAATCAGAATGAACAGAGTTCGGGCACACTTCAGCCATGTCGGAAGATGAAGTGCTTCAGCCAAGCGCAGAGTTGCTCGCATTAGTCGAAAGCTTCAGTTCATATCTTCTCCATACTCAACGCCGCAGCGAACACACAGTTCGTGCATATCGCGGCGACGCACTTGCTCTCGTGACCGCAATTGCGCAATGGGAAGTCACATCAATTTCAGATCTTTCACTCGCAGATTTGCGAAGTTGGTTGGCGGATGAATTTGAAAAACATTCGGCATCCACAGTTGCGCGCAGAGCTGCAGCAGCACGCACTTTCACCGCGTGGTGTGTGACACAAGGCCATTTAGATTCTGATGTGGGTCAACTATTGGCAACTCCGAAAGTTCGCAAGAATTTGCCGGAATATCTCAAAGTGGACGAAGCCAACAAATTGCTCGACATCGTGGCACTTGCCGCTGATGACAACAATCCGGTTCGCGTTCGCAACTTGGCAATTCTCGAATTGCTTTATGCGACTGGAATACGAGTCAGTGAGCTAGTTGGGGCAGATCTCACTTCGCTTGACAAGAGCACGCGTACGCTTCGAGTGCGCGGCAAGGGAAACAAAGAACGCACAGTTCCGTATGGCATTCCATGTGCAGAAGCACTAGATCGCTGGTTAACAGTGCGAGGCGAACTTGCGACAGACCAATCTGGTTCCGCTTTATTCTTAGGCGCGCGTGGCAATCGAATTGATGCTCGCACAGTTCGTGAAGTGGTTTACGAAATGATTTCGCACGTACCCGGCGCACCTCGGATGGGTCCGCATGGGTTGCGTCATTCGGCTGCAACCCATTTGGTCGAAGGTGGTGCAGATTTGCGCAGTGTGCAAGAACTACTCGGACATGCAAGTCTTGGCACAACGCAGGTTTATACGCACGTGTCAGCGGCGCGATTGCGCAGCGCGTATCAACAAGCACACCCACGCGCGTAGACGCTATCGATGTAATCGATAGATCAGTGGCGGAGCCAGCCATCGCGGATCGATATAGGCACGACCTTTTCGAATTCCCCAATGCAAGCAAGTGCGAATGCAGTGATCACTGGTTGCCACTGTTCCCAACACTTCTCCGCGCGTCACGTGGTCACCAACAGAGAGTTGAGTGTCGATTGGAAGAACTGTGTGTCGGTATCCGTAACGATCCACGACGGTGATGCTCGCGATGTGGTTGACGCTTCCGACCCAACTGACAGTTCCTGTCGCTGGTGCTCGAATGTCCGCTCCGAGCCCGACTGCCAGATCGATGCCGCGATGGCCTGGCTTCCAGTTGGGGAAGGGGATCACGGGCAGGCGCAGAATCGACCCCGTCAGTGGCCACGCCACCCAGCGCCCCGTGGCGGTGGCGGAACTAGGGGTCGCGATGAAGGCGAGGGTCAACGCTGTGGCCATGAGTGCACTGAACAGGGATTTCCTCACGAATCCAGCCTGAGGGGCGAGCGACTATCGCGCTAGTGCTGCCCTGAGGCCTGTGGAAGTTGGCTAGTTCTTCGTGGTCGAGCGACCCCTCACATTCCCTCTAGAATTCGCCTGCTCGCACGAGCCTGGGCTTGCCCAGATTTCGCGCACTCACCAATGTCACAACGCCACTGGTCAGACTCCGGTCTGAGGCCGCGGACAGAGTGCCAGGGTCGCTAAGCAACCGCTTAATGACAAGAACCAAAACAAGGCATCCTTGTGATGTCGTGAAAGGACACGGCCATGGCCGTAGTAACAATGCGCCAGCTGCTCGACAGCGGCGTTCACTTTGGTCACCAGACACGTCGCTGGAACCCAAAGATGAAGCGTTTCATTCTCACTGATCGTTCAGGCATCTATGTCATCGATCTCCACCAGTCACTCGGTCACATTGACCGCGCTTACGAATTTGTGAAGGAAACCGTCGCGCACGGTGGGACCATCCTTTTCGTTGGCACCAAGAAGCAGGCACAAGAAGCAGTTGCTACTCACGCAGCTCGCGTTGGTATGCCATACGTCAGCGAACGCTGGCTCGGCGGCATGCTGACCAACTTCTCAACCGTCGCTAAGCGCGTCGCTCGTTTGAAAGAACTTGAATCACGCGACCTCAACGATTCAGCCGCTTCAGGTTTGACCAAGAAAGAACTTTTGATTCTTCGTCGCGAAAAAGACAAGCTCAATCGCATGCTCGGTGGTATTCGCGATATGGCGAAATTGCCAAGCGCAATTTGGGTTGTTGACACCAACAAGGAACATCTTGCTGTCAAAGAAGCACGCAAGCTCGGTATTCCAGTTGTTGCGATTCTCGACACCAACTGCGATCCAGACGTTGTTGATTACCCAATCGCTGGTAACGACGACGCAATTCGCGCAGTTGATTTGTTGACCCGCGTCATTGCAGATGCAACCGTTGAAGGTTTGCAAGCACGTTCATCACGTTCTGACAAGTCAGCTACCAATGAAGCAGCAAACGCTGCATGGGAAGCTGAACTCGCTGTAGAACCAGCAACTCCAGCTGCTGCTGAATAACTCGTGAAATAGGAGGCGACCACAAGTCGCCTCCTATTAACCCGCCCACAAGATGGAATAAAGGATTTAAGAAGATGGCAATCAGCGCCCAAGACGTAAAAAAACTCCGCGACATCACCGCAGCCGGCATGATGGAATGCAAGAAAGCTCTTGAAGAAGCAAATGGCGACTTCGATGCAGCAGTAGAAATCTTGCGCATCAGCGGTGCGGCAAAAGCTGCAAAGCGCGGTGCAGAACGCAGCGCAACCAACGGTTTGGTGGCATCAACTGGTCAAGCGATTATTTCGCTTCAGTGTGAAACCGACTTCGTTGCTAAGAACGAAGATTTCCAAGCTCTCGCTCACAAAGTTGTTGCAGCAGTAAACGCTGCAAAGGCAAACGATGTTGCAGCAGCACTTGCACTCACCATCGATGGTGGCCGCACAGTTTCTGAAGAAATTGAAGGTCTCGCAGCAGTTATTGGCGAAAAGCTCGAACTCGGTCAGGTCGCAACCTTCGCAGGCGGCACCACTGTGTACTTGCATCGTCGAAGCGAAGACTTGCCGCCACAGGTTGGTGTGCTCGTTGAATTCTCTGGCTCTGAAGATGTTGCACGCGCAACTGCAATGCAAATTGCTGCGATGCGTCCGCAATACCTCACTGCAGAAGATGTTCCTGCAGACGTGATCGAAACCGAAAAGCGCATTGCAGAAGCAACCGCACGCGAAGAAGGAAAGCCAGAAGCTGCCCTTCCAAAAATCATCGAAGGTCGCGTCAACGGATTCCTCAAGGACACCGTTTTGCTCGATCAGGCGTCAGTTCAAGACAACAAGAAGTCAGTTCGCCAGGTGCTCGCAGATGCGAACACTTCAGTGACTCGCTTCGTACGTTTCGAAGTAGCCAACTAAGAATGCAGGCGATGGCGGTGACACGAAAGAGTGTCACCGCCATTGTTTTATCAACCGCCACTAGGCAAGTGGCAGACTAGAGGGGAAGGAGAAGCAATGAACGCAGCAACCTGGTCAGATGTCCCACAAGGTGGTTGGCATCGAGTGCTTTTGAAACTTTCTGGTGAAGCTTTTGCTGGTGGACAGGGACTCGGCGTTGATCCCGATACCGTCCAAAATATTGCGCGTCAGATTGCCGACATCGTTCGTACCGGCAGCCAAGTCGCTGTAGTGATTGGTGGCGGTAATTACTTCCGCGGAGCCCAACTTTCAGAACGTGGCATGGATCGCGCTCGCGCTGACTACATGGGCATGCTCGGTACTGTGATGAATTGCTTGGCTCTTCAAGATTTTCTCGAAAAAGAAGGATGCCCAACTCGCGTGCAAACCGCGATTGCTATGGGTCAAGTTGCTGAACCATATGTGCCATTGCGCGCAGTGCGACATCTCGAAAAAGGTCGTGTTGTGGTTTTCGGCGCTGGTCTTGGTCAGCCGTACTTCTCTACTGATACGTGTGCCGCACAACGTGCGCTCGAAATCGGCGCAGAAGTTGTGCTGATGGCCAAAGGCGTTGATGGTGTCTACGACTCGGATCCGAAAAAGAATCCCAACGCCATCAAGCTCGATGAAATTTCGCACGCGGAAGTTCTTGCACGCAATCTCAAAGTTGCCGATGCGACCGCTATCAGCTTGTGCCAGGACAACAATCTCCCAATCCACGTTTTCAATTTGCTTGTCGATGGCAATATCGCGCGTGCAGTGCACGGCGAACAAATCGGAACTTTTGTTTCATCAAAGAGGAGTAACTAATGATTGACGCAACCATGCGCGAGGCTGAAGAGAAAATGAACAAGGCCGTCGACGTTGCGAAAGAAGACTTCATGGCAATCCGTACAGGTCGTGCCAACCCCGCAATGTTCAACAAGATTGTGGTCGAGTACTACGGCACTCCAACTCCATTGCAACAACTTGCTTCATTTCAATCACCTGAAGCTCGATTGATTTTGGTGTCACCTTTCGATAAGTCAGCAATGGCCGCCATTGAAAAAGCCATCCGTGATTCTGATCTTGGAGTGAACCCAGGTAATGACGGAAATGTCATCCGTGTTCCATTGCCACAACTCACCGAAGAGCGTCGCAAGGAATACATCAAGCAAGCGCGCACCAAAGCGGAAGATTCAAAAATTGCGATGCGTAATATTCGTCGCACTGCAAAAGAAGCGCTTGATAAGTTGCAAAAAGATGGCGAAGCCGGTGAGGATGATATTCGCCGCGCCGAGAAGCATCTCGATGATGTCACCGCAAAGCATGTGGCACAGATTGATGACTTGTTAAAGCACAAAGAAGCAGAACTTCTCGAGGTTTAATGTCTAGCAGTCATAGCCCCATCAACACTGGCCGAAATTTGCCAGTGGCTACTGCTGTGGGCTTGTCATTGCTTTTTATGATTATTGGCGCGCTGTATTGGAATCTCTACACATTTACAGCAATCCTTGCGGTGGCTGCATTTCTCGCCACTCGCGAAGTAATTTCGTTGGCCAATCCTGGCGTCGCATCCAGTTTTGTCATGCAAGTATCAAGCCCGTTGATTGTGTTGGTGGCATTTGATCGCGGCATTGGAGCGGCGACCACCACAGCCTGTGCGGTTGTGCTGTTCGCAATGGCAGTTCGCCTATTTGATGGCGTAGACAATTTCATTCACGCATCAGGTTCAATTTTGCTCTCTGCGTTTTATGGTCCAGTCCTTCTTGGCTTTACTGCAGATCTCGCACACCAAAACCAAGGTATCGGCAAAGTGTTGACGATTGTGTTACTTACGTCGGCGAGCGATACCGGCGGATATTTCGCTGGCATTATGTTCGGCAAACATCCGATTGTTCCGAGCATTAGTCCGAAGAAGTCGTGGGAAGGGTTAGCAGGTTCCCTGGCACTATCGGCTGCAATCGGTGCATTCCTCATTCCACGTGTAGTGGATATCAGCATGGATCAAGGTTTTGTCCTTGGTCTTGGCATGGCTGTCACTGCGACTGTCGGCGACCTCATTGAGAGTGCCTTCAAGCGCGATGCGGGAATAAAAGACAGTAGCAATTTGTTACCTGGACATGGCGGAATTCTCGATCGCCTCGATGGCCAACTCGTCAACAGTCTTGTTGCCTGGTTTGCCTTCACGATTTTGTTTGGAATCTAGAACACTATGACGATGAAGCCTGGCGAATTGCAGATGGTGGCACCTAAGAAGGGCTATCCACCAAAGCACTTGAGCGATTTCACTCTTGCTGAACGTAAAGCAGCTGTCGTTGAGATGGGTTTGCCAGGTTTTCGTGCCGATCAAGTGTCACGTCAATGGTTCGGACGTCTATCTGATGATCCAGCTGAGTGGAGCGACATTTCTGAATCAGATCGCGAAGCATTGCGCGTTGGCCTTTTGCCTTCATTGCTGACACCAATCCGCGAACTCACTTGTGACAACGGCACGACCGTGAAGACCGTGTGGAAATTGCATGATGGTTCGCTCGTTGAATCAGTACTCATGCGCTATCCAGACCGTGTCACCGTATGCGTGTCATCGCAGGCTGGCTGCGGCATGAATTGCCCGTTCTGCGCTACCGGTCAAGCAGGGCTCACTCGCAATCTTTCAACCGCAGAAATCATCGAGCAAGTTCTCGCAGGTTCACGCGCACTTGCACGCGATCAAATCACTGGCGGTCCTGGTCGTGTTTCCAACATTGTGTTCATGGGAATGGGCGAGCCGTTAGCGAACTACGAACGCACAATCAATGCCGTACGCCGTATGGCAGCGCCTGCACCTGAGGGTTTAGGAATTTCTGCTCGCAGCATCACGGTTTCGACTGTGGGTTTGGTGCCGCGCATCAATCAGCTCGCTGAAGAAGGTTTGCCTGTGCGTTTGGCAGTGTCTTTGCATGCTCCAGATGATGAATTGCGTGACACCTTGGTGCCAATCAATACGCGCTACAAGGTTGACGAAGTGCTCGATGCAGCGTGGAATTACGCAGACAAAACTGGTCGCCGCGTTTCCATCGAATACGCGTTAATTCGTGACATAAATGATCATGCTTGGCGAGCTGATTTGCTCGGAGATTTGTTGCGCGGTCAACTGGTGCATGTGAACTTGATTCCACTTAATCCAACTCCAGGTTCAAAGTGGACGGCTTCAGATCCGCGCGACGAAAAAGAATTCGTACGGCGCCTTGAAGCTAAGGGAGTGGCTGTCACAGTGCGCGATACGCGAGGTCGTGAAATTGATGGTGCGTGTGGGCAGTTGGCGGCTAAAGAGGCTTAACGGCCCGCAATCTTGTTGAAGGCTGCAGCTAGTACTGAGTTTTTTCCAGTGATGCGTTCTTCTGTGTCAGCAATGTTGACCAATCGCAAACTTGCATTTGCGCCAATCCATCGCAGCGGTTCAATTTCCCATTTCCGCGAATGATGTCCCACCCATGGCAATCGAGTGCGATGTGTGTCTGTACCTGTGATGAGTTCTGCCAATGTGCGACCAGCGAGCGCAGAAGTTGCAACACCGTCACCGACATATCCACCTGCACTTGCCATACCTGTAGGGCGATCGAAATTCACTGATGGGAACCAATCGCGGGGGACAGCGAGTGGACCGCCCCAGCGATGTGTGATGGTCGTATCAGCAATCTGTGGAAGTAATTCTTTGAGAACTCGTTCGATGGCATTGTGCACATTGGAATCTGTGTCAAAACGCGGATTCACTTTGCTACCAAAATGGTAAGGGGCACCTCGGCCACCAAAGGCGATGCGACCATCCGCTGTGCGCTGCCCATAAATAATGAGATTTCGAAAATCAGCGAATAATTCGTTGTTCCGCAATCCGATATTGTCCCACTGTTGAGTCGTGAGCGGTTGCGTGGCAATCATGAATGAATACACCGGAATCACAGAACGTTTGTGACCTGGAAGTTGAGACGTGAATCCTTCTGTTGCGCGCACGACTGTTTTTGCCTCGACTGTGAAGCGTTCACCGACAACGCGTCTTGGTTCAATGTTTGTTGCCGCGGAGTTTTCATAAATCTCAACTCCGAGTCTCTCTGCAACTCTCGCAAGTCCGCGAACGAGTTTTGCAGGATTGATCCGAGCGCAATGGGGGGTGAAGGTGCCGCCGAGAATCTCTGTGGCATTGAGTTTTCCCTTGGCGTCATCGATGTTGAGCAGTCGATGATCGTCTTCGCTAAATCCCCATTGTTGCCAATGTTTGATTTCCTCTGTGGCTCTACTTAACTGTGCGCGATTTCGTGCGAGATAGATATCGCCACCATGATGCCAATCACAGTCAATGCCTTCGCTGGCGATTGTTTCGCCGAGTTCGCCAATGAGAGCCTGCATGGTTCGATGCATCGCAATGGCTGCATCACGACCGTATGTGTGGGCAATCTTTTCCAGGGATGCTGGAAAAAGTGCCGAACACCAGCCGCCATTTCTGCCACTTGCTCCAAAACCTGCCACTTCTCGCTCGACAATTACTACATGCAATGACGGCGCGAGTTTCTTCAACCAGTAAGCAGTCCACAATCCAGTAAAGCCTGCTCCAATGATTACGACATCGCAGGAAATGTTGTGTTGCAGAGCGGGCCGAATCAGATCCTTTTCTGAAATCGTGTCCCACCAAAGCGAATTGTTCACGTTATTTCCATTGCGAGATGTATGTAGGAGGAGTGTGAAGATTCGCTGCAAGATTTTCCGCTGGAATCGGCTCGCCGATTACGGTGTGAATCGGTACCACTCCAGCCCACACTGGCCAATCGATGTCGTCGCCTTCGTCGTGTGGATCTCCTTGCGACATTTTCGCGGACCACTGTTCAATTTCCATTTCGAGTACTGATGTTGCGGCAATTTCTTTGGCCAGCATTGGTCGAAGTTCTGCAGTTCGACCAGGGAAGATGCCCTCAGTGATGACGGCAAGGTCTGCTGCTTTATCAGTAGATTGTGTAAAAGTTCCAAAAATCACCACTGATCGATAGTGAATCGATGACTCAAATCCAGATCGCGCCAAAACCAATCCATCAAGGAGCGTGACTTCGACACAGCATTGAGCGCCATTTGCCAGTGCCCGAAACATGCCACTGCCGGTTGAGCCGTGAATCAGGATGCGATTTTGGTCGCGAACAAATGCTGTGGGCAGCACCACTGGATTTCCATGCGGTGCAACAAATCCAATATGTGCAATTCTTGCTGCGTCAAGAAATGAATACATCATTTCTTTGTCCGTTACTTCTTTGTGAGTTAATCGAGTGAGTGCAGTCGGTTCGCTCATACGAGGGCGCACGCTTCGGTGAGTGCCTGTCGCAGAATGGCGACGGTCTCGTCCATCTGCTCTTCAGTAAAGGTGAGTGGCGGTGAGAGCTGGAGCACTGGATCGCCGCGGTCATCTGCGCGACAGTAAAGGCCCAATTCCCATACGCGATGGGACAAAAAGTTTCGCAAAATGCGCTCTGAATCTTCGTCGCTAAAGGATTCACGAGTTTCTTTGTCTGAAACGATTTCAATGGCAAAGAAGAATCCAGCACCTCGCACATCACCCACGATAGGAATATCAAGCAAGGTGTCGAGTTTGGCTTTGAAAACAGGTTCGAGAGCTGCAACGCGTTCTGGAAGTTTCTCATTTTCCAAGATATCCAGATTGGCACACGCGACCGCTGCTCCTACGGCGTGACCGGAATAAGTGAAACCATGTGAGAACAGATTCGTGCCGGAAGCAAATGGTGCGAAGATCTTTTCACTAGCAATCACTGCACCAATCGGAACATATCCTGACGAAAGACCCTTTGCTGTGGTAATCATGTCTGGCACCACGCCGAAACGATTCACCGCAAACATCGCACCGATGCGACCGAATCCCGTAATCGTTTCATCGGCAATCATCAGCACGTCGTACTTGTCACAAATTTCGCGCACCATCTGCAGGTAGCCTGGCGGTGCAACAAAGCATCCACCAACATTTTGCACTGGTTCTACAAAGACTGCGGCAACAGTTTCGGGGCCTTCTTGAAGAATGGCATCTTCAATTGATTGCGCGCAATGACGAGCAAATTCCTCGGGATTGTTGCGAAGTTCTTCTGACGCCCGATAGATATTTGTATTGGCGGCTTTGATGGCGCCTGGAACTAGCGGCTCAAACCACTGTTTAATTCCGGGGACACCAGTGATAGAAAGAGCTCCGGCAGTTGTGCCGTGATACGCCAAATAGCGACTGATCACTTTGTATTTGGTTGGTTTGCCGATGATTTTGTAATACTGCTTAACGAGTTTCCATGCCGATTCCACCGCTTCGCCACCACCGGAAGTGAAAAACACTCGATTGAGATCGCCCGGTGCATGGCCCGCCAAACGGTCAGCAAGTTCAATCGCTTTGGGATGCGCATACGTCCAGAGTGGAAAGAATTCCAAGGTGTCGCACTGTTCTTGGGCTGCTTTACCAAGTTCCTTGCGGCCGTGCCCAACTTGGCAGGTGAAGAGTCCCGCGAGACCATCGATGTATCGCTTGCCTTTGTCGTCAAAAATGTATGCACCTTCACCGCGCACGACAAGTGGAATTGGGGCATCGTCGCTATAACTGCCGTGACGTGTGAAACACATCCATAAATGTTCGCGTGCTGTGACTTCGAGATTCTCTAGAGCCATGGCTATCATCCTTTGTTTAGCGAATTCCCCAGTTGAAGGTTTGTTTCTTGAGGTTGAGATACGTAAAAGTTTCTGTGCCTTTTACTTCTCTAATTTTGCGAATGTTGCGATTGACGATTTCGAGAAGATGTTCATCATCTTCACAGACAACTTCTGCGAGCAAATCGAATGAGCCCGCGGTTACCACGACGTAAGAGACGTCATCGAGCTTGGCGATCTGGGTGGCGAGTTTTTCGACATCACCTTCAGCGTGAATTCCGATCATTGCCATGCGGCGGCGACCCGAGTGCAGGGGATTGGTGATGGCTGCAATCTGAACGACACCGAGATCGAGCAATTTTTGAACGCGTTGCCGCACAGCTGCTTCGGAGAGTCCCACGGCTTTTCCAATGCTTGCGTAAGGCATACGCCCATCAATCTGCAGTTGTTCGATGATGGCTTTGGAGACATCGTCGAGGGCTCCGCCATTGGAGTGTGCTGCCATGCCGACAGTTTCCTCTGTGCTTGGGGTCTAACGCAAGGGATTTCGTGGCTTTATCGTTTCGTTACAACGAATTTCGAAGGTGTTTCTCACATCCTCTAGCGGTAGCCACCCTGTGTCCGTTAGCGTGAGCGGGTCGGAGTTCACTACTCCCACAGCACAACGTCGTGAAAGAGAACTGGTGGTCTTCGTGCGCACTCTCGAGAACTTCATCAACGGTGAACCTCGTTCAGCAAGTTCTGGCAAAACAACGGATCTCGTCAATCCAACTACTGGAGAAGTGTTTGCGAAAGCACCTCTCTCAAATGCCAAAGATGTCGACGATGCATATACAGCGGCAACTGCCGCTTTCAAGGGCTGGCGCGAAACCACTCCAGGGCAACGACAAAAGGCGCTGCTGGACATCGCTGATGTGCTCGAAGCTAACGCAGAAGAACTCGTGCGGATCGAAGCTGAAAACACCGGCAAATCAATCGCTGTGACGATGAGTGAAGAAATTCCTCCGATGATTGACCAGATTCGCTTCTTTGCAGGTGCTGCCCGTCAACTTGAAGGTAAGAGCGCTGGCGAATACATGGCTGGATTCACCAGCTACATTCGACGCGAACCCATCGGCGTTGTCGGTCAAGTCACGCCATGGAACTATCCAATGATGATGGCGGTGTGGAAGTTTGCTCCTGCGATTGCTGCAGGTAACACCACAGTGCTCAAGCCTTCAGACACAACTCCAGCGAGTACCGTCTTCATGGCAAATCTCATTGCCGACATCCTGCCTGCAGGCGTTCTCAATGTTGTCTGCGGAGACCGTGAAACTGGTCGCGCAGTGGTTGAGCACAAGACTCCTCAAATGGTGTCTATCACCGGTTCTGTCGGAGCGGGTATGCAAGTTGCGGCGTCAGCGGCGATGGATCTCAAGCGCACTCATCTTGAATTGGGCGGTAAAGCGCCAGTGGTTGTTTTTGATGATGCAGATATTGCAGCAACAACCGAATGGCTTGCCATCGCCGGCTACTTCAACGCTGGTCAAGATTGCACCGCGGCAACTCGCATCTTGGTTCACGAAAAGATTTACGACAAGTTTGTTGCGGCAATGGCTGAAGCAGCTACCGCTACTGCTACCACCCTCGATGGTGGCCCAACCGGTGAAGGCTTCGTGCCACCCGTCAACAATGAGAATCAATTGAAGCGGGTGCTTGGCTTCCTCGATCGCGCGCCAAAGCATGCAGAAATCGTTGCTGGTGGAGCTCGACAGGACAGCAAGGGATTCTTCATCGCACCGACTGTGGTTGCGAATCTCAAGCAAGATGACGAGATGATTCAAACCGAAATCTTTGGACCAGTCGTCACAATCCAAAAATTCAAAGACGAAGAACAAGCACTGGAATTTGCGAACGGTGTGAATTACGGCTTGGCATCAAGCGTATGGACACAAAATCTCGGTCGGGCTCTGCGTATGTCGAAGTACCTCGACTTTGGTGCAGTCTGGATCAACACGCACATCCCGATGGTGTCTGAAATGCCTCATGGTGGTTTCAAGCACTCTGGATACGGCAAAGATTTGTCGCAATATGGCTTCGAAGATTACACACGCATCAAGCACGTCATGGCATCCTTGTCCTAGTCGAAGAGTTAGGTAACGCAATGCAAAACAAGCCACTCGACCCCATGGCTCAAGCACTCATTGGTGCCATGTCTCGTCGCCGAGTTCTGCAAGCGGGTGCGTTGGGTGGTGTTGCCGCTTTAGCGTCTGCCTGCGGCATCGGCCCACGTCCACACGCTTCGTCCACTGGTACAACTGATCTGTCCGACACCGAAAAAGTGGTGAATTGGTCGACGTGGATTGATTACATTGATATTGACGACAGCGGCAATCGTCCAACGTTGAATAAATTTCAAAAAGACTCAGGTATCGCCGTTAACTATGTCGAGGATTACAACGACAACAACGAGTTTTATGCAAAAGTAAAAGCCCAGTTGGAATCGGGTCAGTCCATTGGTCGCGATCTGGTTACCCCAACCGACTGGATGGCCGGACTTTGGATTTCCAAGGGTTACGCACAATTAATTAATCGCGCAAACATTCCGAACATCTGGAATATCGGAGAACCATGGCGCAACGTCGGATTCGATCCAGGTCGCCAATTCTCTGTTCCATGGCAGTCCGGCTTCGGCGGGCTTGGTTGGAATCGTGCGAAACTCAAAGAGGTCACAGGAAAGACAGAACTTCATTCGGTCGATGAACTGTGGGATCCAAAGCTCAAAGGTCGCATCACGATTCTTTCTGAAATGCGTGATTCGATGGGTGTGATTTTGATGTCTCTCGGTTTGCGCGCCGACCAGTTCACTGATGCTGACTTCAGCAAGGCACTCGAAGTATTGCAAAAGCAAGTTGAATCGGGACAAATTCGTCAGGTGTCAGGTAACGACTACAAGACGGCGATGGCTTCTGGAGAAGTTATTGCTGCGATTGCTTGGTCTGGTGACATGTTGAATGACACTGAAACCTATGGATTTAGCGTTCCAGATTCAGGTGGAACTCTGTGGACTGACAACTTGATCATTCCAGTTGGCGCAGAACACAAGAAGAACGCGGAGAAGTGGATCGACTTCTACTACGAGCCAGAGAATGCAGCGACTGTCGCGGCGTACGTCAACTACATCACTCCAGTGGATGGTGCGCAGGCGGCGATGGAGAAAGTTGATCCAACTCAAGTCAACAATCCAGCGATTTTCCCTGATGATGCAACGAAGGCTCGTGTTCAAGTCTTTATGCCACTCTCTTCAAAGCAACAAGTTGATTTCGAAGAGTCATTCCAAGCACTAGCTGGTGCATAACAAACCACTGTCCACTTGCGTGGCACGTAACTAAGAAGGGATATCCACCACCGTGGTATCAATCGAAAAATCAGACAAGGTCGAAGACCTCAACTTAGTGCGCGTGACGAAACAGTTTGGTTCGTTTACCGCGGTCGATGATCTGACTCTCACAGTTCCTGCTGGCAAATTCTTTGCTCTGCTCGGTCCTTCAGGTTGTGGCAAAACCACCACTCTTCGCATGGTTGCAGGTCTCGAACAGCCAACTGAAGGGCAGATTCTTTTGGGGGAGAAGGACATCACCACCCTTCGCCCTTACCGTCGTTCCATCAACACCGTATTCCAGTCCTACGCATTGTTCCCTCATCTCGATATCTTCGAAAATGTTGCATTCGGTTTGCGTCGCCAAGGGATGAAAGGCGACACTGTTACGCAGGCAGTCAATGACATCCTTGAACTTGTCGAACTCGGTCATCTAGCTCGTCGCAAACCATCGCAACTTTCCGGTGGACAGCAGCAGCGCGTTGCGGTGGCTCGTGCGTTGGTGAATCGCCCTGATGTGTTGTTGCTTGACGAACCGCTCGGTGCTCTCGACTTGAAGTTGCGTCGACAGATGCAGATCGAACTCAAGCGCATTCAGTCCGAAGTTGGCACCACCTTCGTTCACGTCACTCACGATCAAGAAGAAGCGATGACGATGGCAGACACCATTGCGGTAATGAATCAAGGTGTCATCGAACAAATGGGTGCGCCTGAAGAAATGTATGAATTACCGAAGACCGCATTCGTCGCAAACTTTTTGGGGCAAAGCAATTTGGTTGAAGGTCGAGTTCACGGAGAAGACGGCGGCAACTTGATTGTCGAAGTCCCTGGCGGCCAGGTTCGCGTGATGAAATCTCGCGCAACTGATCACACTGGCAAAGTTGTTGTAGGTGTTCGACCAGAAAAGATGTGGGTTGTCGCTAATCCAACCGGGCAGGAAGAAAACACAGTCCGCGGACAAGTCATCGACGTTTCATTTACTGGTGTTTCAATTCAATACACCATCGAATCTGCATGGGGACGTACGGTTTCATGTTTCGAACAAAATCTCGACGTTGAGAAGCGCGTAGTAGTTGGCGAAAATGTCACACTTGCGTGGGACATCGACAATACCTTTGGACTTGATGGCGGCGAAGATCTCGAGGCTGGTACTGAATACCTCGGTGAAGATGCGGAATACATTGCAGAGGAAACCGAATAGCCATGGTTGCGGTTCTTCCATCCTCTACGCCAGTTGATTCTGGCTGGCAGGGATCGTCTCGACAATCTCGGAAATCAACTCCGTATCTGTTGCTCATCCCGGGTCTTGCGTGGTTGACGGTTTTCTTCTTGATTCCGCTGTTCACGCTTGGATCAACATCATTGATGGTTCCAGCTGGTGCCACTCCTGACGACGGCTTCTTGCCAGCGTTCAACACAGAGAACTACACCTCCGCTCTGGGCACATTCATGCCGCAGTATTTGCGTTCCTTCTTGTTTGCAGGAATTGCAACTTTGTTGGCACTTTTAATTGCGTATCCATTGGCGTACTTCATTGCATTTCGCAGCGGACGTTGGAAGAGCCTTTTGCTCGTGCTCGTGGTTGCACCATTTTTTGCATCGTTCTTGATTCGTACATATGCATGGAAAACAATTCTTGCGGATGACGGTTTCATCACATCAGTTGTCGATGCCTTAGGAGTATTGCCTGAACATCGAATCCTTGCGACGCCCATCGCGGTGGTTGCCGGTTTGACGTACAACTTCTTGCCATTCATGACTCTGCCGCTCTATGCCTCTCTCGATCGCATGGATCCACGTTTGATTGAAGCGGCAAGTGACTTGTATGCGCGCCCCTTGACTGGTTTTCGTCGGGTGACCCTTCCATTGTCTATGCCTGGCGTGGTCGGTGGCACTTTGCTGACCTTTATTCCAGCGACTGGTGACTACATCAATGCGCAGCTGCTTGGTGGGCCCAAGGACAAGATGATTGGTAACGTCATTGAAGCGCAATTCATCAAGATCCGTGATTATCCAACAGCGGCGGCAATGTCATTCGTTTTGTTGGTCACCATTTTGATTCTTGTCACGGCGTATGTGCGTAAGGCCGGAACTGAGGAGTTGCTCTAATGTCAAAAACTCTTGCCCCGGCACGTCCAACTTCGTGGTACCGAATTAGTTTCTGGATTCGTGAGCATGTGATTGCTGCATACGGAATCGCAGCGCTGCTCTATCTATTCACTCCGATTGCCATTTTGGCATTGTTTAGTTTCAACAAACCAGTCGGTCGACAAAACAGCACATGGAATCAGTTCTCGCTCGATGCATGGACTGACATCTGCCGTGACCCAACGATTTGTTCCGCAATCGGTACGTCGCTCACGATTGCTGTCGAAGCCACCTTCATCGCAACAGTTCTCGGAACCATGATTGCGTTTGCACTCGTGCGTCACCGGTTTGCTGGACGTTCATCGACGAACTTGTTGATCTTCCTGCCAATGGCAACACCTGAAGTTGTGATGGGTGCCTCGCTCTTGGCGCTCTTCCTCAACCTTGGTCTGCCACTCGGACCGACCACCATCATCATCGCGCACATCATGTTCTGTATTTCATTTGTTGTGGTGACGGTGAAGGCTCGCTTGCAGGGCATGGATCCGCGACTAGAAGAAGCGGCAGGTGACTTGTATGCAGACGAAAAGGCAACGTTCCGCTACGTGACATTGCCACTCGTTGCGCCAGGTATTGGTGCAGCAGCTTTGCTGTCATTCAGCTTGTCTTTCGATGATTACATCATTACGAACTTCAACAGTGGTACGACGGTGACATTCCCGATGTATGTCTGGGGTGCTGCTCAGCGTGGTATTCCGCCACAAGTGAATGTGATCGGAACTCTACTGTTCGCAACCTCGCTCACTATCGTCATCGTTGCGCAGATTGTTGGACGCGCTCGACAGAAGAAGTAATTAAGAGTCGAAACCGAGTTTCAGCCAGTCAAGAAGGCGCAGCCACAGGTTGCGCCTTCCTTCGTTTGCGTCCGCACGCTGCAACGACCAGCGCGTCAATCCAATTGCCGCAGACCGAAAAGGTTCAGGTGGAAATGGCACGGGTTGGGTTTGCACCATGCGCAACGAGCGCGCTTCACTGTCGATGTCATCGA
>JBEGON010000031.1:0-3014 GCA_041181965.1 Actinomycetota bacterium | reverse complement strand
CCGCGCCAGTAAATTCCCCAGCGAAATTTCGCGGCACTGCTGATTCCCGTAATGATGCGACGCGCATATAAAAGTGGCACTGCTAAGCCAGCAATGACAAAAGGAACGAATCCCGCAAGTTGTTCAAGCATTGATGCCCACGCCGGAAGATCATGTGTAAAGAAAGCCTTGTTGATGCCCATCACTGCGACAGTGACGAAGCCGCCGATGATGAACCAGCCGAAGAGCACAGAAAAAATCGCAGCAATCTGCATGCTGACGTTTTCGCGCGCCCCTCGTTGTGGGAAATAAAAGGTGTTCATCGATCAATCTCTCCTAATGCCAAGGGTACGGTTTCAAGGAGAGCATGAATATTCTCAAAAGAAAGTGTGTTGCTAAGTGATGCGATGGCGCTCATGTGGATGGCGCTCGGGCTTCGAAGCGCGAGTCTGTACGGAGATTTGCCGCCATCGCTAAACAACCACACACCTACACGACCAGTTGCGCTATGTGCGCTTTGATAACTCTCACCGACGGGGACTCGCACAACTTTTGGAAGTGAAGCTTCAGTGGGTCCCGTCATTGCAAATGCAGTGGTGGCTAATGTTGGAAGTCGTAAAGTAATTTCTCGTGCACGTGCAATCGTATATTCAATGCGTGCAACTGCATCGTGTGTTTCGGCAGGTATGCCAGTCATTCCAAATTCTTCAATGACTGATGCTGGTAATTCACCAAGTCCTTGCCATCGAGAAGTGTCACAGCTTGGAAATTGCGCAGATGCTGCGCGAGCAATCTGTTGAACAATGTCGTCGTCAAGCATGGCGGTTGTTCCACCAAGTCGGATCGCAGAAACGTGCATGCGTGCACCAGTAATCGCTTCTGTGATTACGACCCATTCTTCGCGAATTCGCAACCATTCAATGTCGTCAAAGGTACCTGCAATGCGTTGCAACAATCCGCTGAGCTCTTGAAGTTCGAGCAACAACTCGCGAAGCGCCTTCGCTTTGTCAGAAACCCGCAATCCCATGAGTTCTTCACACGCTTGTGCGTAGGCAATTTCAGCAGCAACTGGACTCAGCCAATTGTGGCGATTGATCAATGAAAGACCTTGGCGAAAATCCCGGACCTCAAGCAGTTTTTCATCTCCTCGATGCATGAATCCAGGAGTGAATGCGCCGTCACGCATCCGTAATTGACCCTGTGACAAAGGGTGCAAATCGGAAAAGCTATGCGTAAGTTCCACAGCCGCAACCTACTGCCTACACGAACGAGAAGGTGGTGTCAGTCTGTCGTCACAAAATGACCCTCTTAGCAGGAGGGTGCAGATGGAAGAGAATTTCGAAGGGTTCAACACGAGCGATTTCAATCCGTATATCGCAAGTGAAAAGCAGTGCTGGGAAATGTTGCCGCACCTAAGAGACGAAGAAAAGGCGCACACACTTATTGCATTGGGACGTCACGCCTATCATCGTGATGAATTCGAAACTGCAGCGACTTTTGCAGATCAAGCAGCAAGTTTGTGGGACAACGCTGGCGACAAACGAGAACAAGCGCGCGCCTTGTACAACGCGGGATGTTCTTATCGCAAAGAAGATAACAAAAGTGAAGCAATTGATCGCTTCAGGCAATCGGTCGCAATAGCGAGCGAGGTGGCGGATCATCTCGGCGCTGCCACCACATGTTATGAATTAGCAAAAGTGTTAGGCGAAGCAGGTCACGACGCTGAAGCTCGAAAATGTTTCCAAGACGGTTTGGCATTCTCAAAATCCGCAGAAGACCCATCGGCTGTAGCTGATTCCCTCGAAAACTACGCGGGATATTTGCGAGACCAAGGCATGTTCGATCAAGCGGATGCTTTGTTGACTCGTGACGTGCCGAGTCTTGTTGGACTCGCGTCTCCCGGCGAAATTGCCAGCCTTTACGCGATATGGGCAGACGTCAAGAATCTCAATCATGACTCCGTCGACGCTCTCGAATACATTGTTGATTCCCATGAATATGCAGTCGCCATGGGATTGAAACATGAAACTGTGTGCCGACAAATTACTCGCGCAAAAGTCGAACGAGACATCGGATTACTAGATGACGCAGTGACGCATCTCAAAGATGCAGTGGTGCGCGCGATGGCAATGAAAGATGCTGCTCTTCATTTACACGCAGGAGTTGCGTTAGCAAACCTTTATATCGAGCGAGCAGAATTTGCAGAAGCACTTGAGGCATCGCAAGCTCTGATGAGTTTGTGTCGATTGAGCAGCAACCATTCGGCGCTATGTGATCTGGTGCGAAATGTTTCACACGCATCCACCATGCTCGGTGATGAAGTCCGTGGTTGTCTCTCTCGAGACGAATATTTTGGTCTCCTCAAGGACAACGACCTCGGAGAACTCGAACAGCATCACCAGGAGCAATGGAAAGTACTCGATGCGTTGTATCGAGCAGCGCACTACATGTCAGAACAGCCTTACGAAATGAAGGTGAAGTTTGACGATGCGTATATCTCTGAATATTCCTTTGCACCGGTAATCGACTATTTGTTGCAGCTCAAAGATGGCGATCGTGAATACACCGATGTAGAAATTGATTGTGCGATTAATTTGTGCAAGTTGGATTTATATCGCGCTCAGCATCAACTTGAGATCAAGGGCTTGTCGAATGCGCACCTTTTGCCGGATTCGTTATTTGATTCAGGATGGTTGAGCACAACTGAAGATCGCTTTGCACAACTTCATCTCTTCAAAGGGATCATGGGTGCAAACTCTGTCGATTGTGAATCACTTGCCCGCGCACTGGTGAAGTTCATTCAGGTAGGCGACCGTGGCGCTGCTCAGAAGGCGGCATTGTTGGCGTTTGATGCCATGGAGTTTGCAGCCGAAGGTCGCCTGCTCTAGGAGACCTTGGTCGGGGAGGACTGTGTGATGTCCTACTATTCGCCCCGCGGCCAGGTAGCTCAGTTGGTACGAGCGTCCGCCTGAAAAGTGGAAGGTCGACAGTTCGATCCTGTCCCTGGCCACCGCGAGCGAGGTCGGAGTTCATCT
>JBEGON010000030.1:0-13917 GCA_041181965.1 Actinomycetota bacterium | reverse complement strand
CCAGAACCAATAATGATGAGATTACGAACGTCGCTCACTTTTTCTCCAGAACAGGGGATGAAAACCTGAAACGATTCTAAACGGTGATGAGTGAATTGGTGCGGTGAGTCACTTGGAGCGGCGAACTCGCGCCGAAATCAGGCGAATTCCCTGTGAAACCTCATCGATTCGCAAAACATTCGCAATTGCCACAAAGCTGACACCGCCAACGATCCACAACGCCGTAACGGTTGCGAGGTTTTGTAATTGTGTAGGGGTCGCTGGTGTGAAGTTGTGGACGAAAGCACAGAGCATGGTTGCGAGCATCGCACTGATGAAAAGTTTGAGTGTGACGAAAAGTGTGACCGACGATTCGAGAGTGCGTAACTGATTATTGAGATGCCGCCACGCATAAAGTGCCATCGCGACATAAGCGATGCTGTATCCAATTCCGAACATTGCAACTTTGTAATTAGTGGTGGCCATCATGAAGAGTGGAATTGCTGCGGCCAACATAATGAGATTGACACCCACTGCAATCCAGAATGGTGTGCGTGTGTCCTCCATCGCAAACCATGCACGATTGAGCACATAAATCACTGAATATGCAGGTAAGCCAAATGCAAAGAGCGCCACAATCACACCGACGGAATTCGCTGCCTCCGCACCCGCTACGCCATTTCCAAACAGCAACACTGCAATGTCCGGACCAGTGATTGCAAGTAATCCTGCGATTGGAATTAGCAAAGCCAATACAAGACGTGTGGCACGAGAAACTTGTCTACCAAGTTCCGCAAAATTCTTTTCGTGTGACAAGCGCGAGAGTTGGGGAAGTAATGCAGTTACCAAAGAAATCGTGATCACTGAATGCGGCAAGATAAAAATCAAGTTGGCTTTTTGGTATGAGGTGAGACCAATTGCAACTTCCCCAGCGTTGGCCGCTGAAACGTTTGCTTGAGTTGCAAGTCGAGTAATGATTGCAAATGCAATTTGGTTGGCAATAACCAGGTAAATAGTCCATTTTGCAAGTCGCGCAGAATGCCCAAGACCTGCGTTTTTCCAATCTGAACGGAATGAAAACTTGTATCCAGAACGTAAAAGCGCGGGGAAAAGAATGATTGCTTGGAGCGCAACTCCAAGAGTGCTACCGAATCCAAGCCACCAGATTTGGCCGTTTGAAAGATTTGAGAGATTGTCGGCATTTGGTTGGACAACAATCAAAAACGAAATGAAGACGAAGATGGCAACCAAGTTATTGGCGACTGGCGCAAAGAAAGCCGCCGCGAATTTTCCTCGCGCATTAAGCACTTGCTGCAACATGGTGTACGCGCCGTAGAAAAAGATTTGTGGCAAACAAAGTCGCGCGAAAGCCACTGCAAGATCAAATTGTGCTTGCGGCATGCTCGCGGTTGCGTACAGTCGAACAATGAGTGGTGCAGCAAGCACACTTAACACACTTAACGAAAGCAGGATTGCGCCGACAGCACTTAGCAGACGATCAGAGAATGCCTGACCATTGTCATCGTCTTCGCGCATATGACGAACGAGCTGTGGAATAAAAACTGCGTTGAGGGTGCCGCCAGCCACCAAGATGTAGATGATGTTGGGCAAAGTGTTGCCAAGCGAAAAAGCGTCACTGACGATGAAGAATCCAAGTGCTGCAGTCATAGCCATGTCGCGAATCACGCCAGTAATGCGTGATGTCACAGTGCCGGCAGCCATCAGTGCGCTATTACGCAGGAGTCCGGATTCCTCACTCATGGTCAGCATTCTTCCGTCTGCGAGCCGCAACTCTGCGAATTCCAGTCATGAACTTGCGACCCAGCAGAATCACCAACAAGGTGCCTGCAATGGCCATGACCCACCGGGCAATACCTGCGTAAGCGGAGGAAGCAACCTGAATTTTTACTACTTTGCCAATGGGATTGCCTTGCAAATCCGTCAGTTGCAATTGCACGATGCCAACATCAGAACCCAGCAAACGGGTGGGAATTTCGATGCTTTTACGTTTTCCAGCGCCCACAGTGATGGTCATGGAATCTTGCGGCATTACGCGCACCGACGGAATACCTTCTGCCCGCACCATGACGTGAACGTCGGTCGACAGCGAATTCTTAATGGTGATCGGAATCTTGCCTTGCTCTGCCGGCAAAATCACTTGTCCGCTGGACATGATGCGCACAGCACGGTCAAGGGCTTCGGAATAAGTTTTTAAACTCGCAAGAACTTGGCCGCGACGAGTTGTCGACATCTGCATTGAAGTGGTGCGCAACATTGCTTCGAAGAGTTGACGCTCTTCAATAGTTCCGAGCAAGAGTGATGCCAGATGTTTATGCAATGTATTTGTGATTGCCAACTGCGTGCGAACTGATTTTGGCACTGTTGAGGTACTGCAACCTTTGTGTGTGCGTGAACCAGAAGGTTGTTTCAACGCATCTGACACCGTGGTTGGTTTTAGCCATGGCGCTGTGAGTCCACGTAAAACAGACAAGCTTTGTTCAGCACCAACTTCAGTGAGTGATTGACCGGCATTGATGACAACAACTCGTTTGGTATTTGGTCGTTCGAGATGAGTGATGAGCAAATCTGCCAGCAAAGCTTCTTGATGAGTGGTCGCTGAATTATCCGTAGAAATTCCTGACGACATCATGGTGCTTAGCTGTGAATCAACGACGAGGGCTTTATTTCCGATTGCAGAATTGTCGTACAAACCATTAGTGGTCGCGATGCTACTTGTCGCTGGATAGCAGATGTCAGACACTGCTAGCACTCCGTTTGAAGCTGCAACAGTCTTCCACCATGGGGCGCTCACATCACCAGTAGCAGGAATATAGAGAAGATTCTTTCCGACACTTGAACCCAAAGCCGCAGCAACAACTGATGTGTATTTTCGAGCATGAAGTGCATCAAGGTCAGCATTAGCGAATGGCAACGTGAAGTTCTCAGCAGTCGTGAGTTTCGAAGTGAGATCGTCAATCCAGGCTGTATTTCCCGTGTTATTTGCCTGCGCAATGATGTCTGGATCTGTTACCCAAGTGATGTTGGAATTTCCTGAAGCAACGAGAGCATTCAAGGTTGAACCAGAACCGAAATCTGTGCCATCACCAAGTGGTGAGTAATCCGCGTTGATGCTTGGTTCTGAAGTAATGGGCCACAACACAACAAGATTAAGAGGAATGCGGAATCGTGATGACGCAATGTAGGGAATGACTAGGGTGGTTTGCGACGACTCATTTCCTGCGGTGAGTTCAAAGTGCAGTACGTATGCGCCGCTCGTTGTGAAATGCAATTGACTCTTTGTCAAAGAAAGCGAAATCGAATTCCATCCATCAGAAACATTTGTCGCAGTGTCTGTAGAAACAGTGTGCATAGACGGCAGTGATTCATTGTTGAGCACTGTTGGAATCTGACTTCGGCCGCCGAGCGCGCTTGTGCTTACACTCGTTGTAACGGATACCTCATCGTGTGGTGAGGTAGTGAAGTATTGAAGTGTTACGTCGAGGTTGTCACGTGCAGAAAGCCATTGATGTGAGACTGACGAAATGTGCGCCTGCATTTTTGCTTCTGCTTGTGCCGGAACTGGAAACCCAATCGTGACAAAGAGAAACAGCACTACCAAAAGTCTGCGCATCACATGCCCGCGAGAAGTTCGTGAGCTTTTGAGACAAGTTGTTTCTCGTCATCATGCGTGAGACGTTTTGCAATCTGATCTAGTGCAACCCACGCAATTTCATCTACTTCGCCAACCTGCGCAGTGAGCGTTCCCTCTTTGGCAATAATCAAGAAGTGATGAACGGTCTTGTGAATTGTGATCTTTTCTTGCTGGAACCAAAAATCGATGGTTCCAAGTTCGCCGACCACTTCACCGGTGAGACCTGTTTCCTCCAAGACTTCACGAAGTGCGGCATCAGTCGCGCTTTCACCCTCTTCGAGGTGACCCTTAGGCAATGACCATAGGAGTCGACCGCGACTATTGCGGCGGCCAATAATGACGGCACGCATGGTTTCGCGTTCGACAACAAGACCGCCAGCGCTAGTTTCAACGCGGTGACCCTTGCTTCTCCGACGCGACGGACGACGGGAGCTCATAGGGGAAGGGTAACGAGTGACGCTGCGTACGCTCCGCCCTTGTGAGCACGAATTCCGCGAGCCGAGACATGGCAATTCCGAGCCTTGCCCGTGAATTGGGCGAGCGCTTTTCGGCTGCCGGTTTTGAATTGTGCTTGGTCGGCGGGTGGGTGCGCGACGCTGTCATGAATCGCGGGGAATCAGATCTCGATTTCACGACCAATGCCACCCCAGAACAGGTTTTGGGCTTACTCGAAGGGTGGGCGGATACCACCTGGGACGTCGGCATTCGATTTGGAACAGTCGGAGCGAGTCACTCTGGGCAGTTGCTCGAAATCACCACCTATCGTGCCGAGCAATACGACGCTGATTCGCGAAAACCAACCGTCAACTTTGGAACCAATCTTCATGAAGATTTGGTTCGTCGTGATTTCACTATCAACGCAATGGCGTTGTCACTCCCCGATGGAACGTTGAACGATCCGTTCGGGGGACTCAACGATGTTGCGGCAGGCATCATCCGCACGCCGTCGACGCCCGAAGAATCATTTTCTGATGATCCACTGCGCATGATGCGTGCCGCACGTTTTGCGGCACAATTGCAATTCGATGTTGCGCCAGAGGTCGTGCATGCAATGACCACAATGGCTTCGCGAATTGAAATCATTTCCGCCGAACGTGTGCGAGATGAATTGTCGAAACTCTTACTCGGTGCAAATCCTCGACGCGGATTGACTCTTCTCGTTGAAACGGGACTTGCAGAATATGTACTTCCGGAATTACCGAAGTTGCAGCTTGAAATTGATGAACATCATCGACATAAGGATGTGTACGAACATTCGCTCATTGTTTTAGAACAAGCAATTGATCTAGAAACTTCGCATGTTCCGCATCTCGAACCCGATTTGGTTCTTCGGCTTGCTGCACTGTTGCATGACATCGGAAAACCAAAAACGCGTCGTTTTGAAAATGGTGGCGGGGTTTCCTTTCACCACCATGAAGTTGTCGGTGCCAAATTAGTGAAGAAGCGCTTGACTGCATTGCGGTTTTCAAATGAAATCATTGATGATGTCAGCAAACTTGTTGAACTGCATTTGCGTTTTCATGGTTATGGCACTGGCGAATGGACTGATAGTGCTGTGCGTCGTTACGTGCGCGATGCCGGAGATCAATTGGCGCGCCTTCACAAGTTAACGCGTGCCGATTGCACTACTCGCAATCGTAAGAAAGCAGATTTGCTCGCCGATACATACGATCACTTGGAATTGCATATCGCACATTTGCATGAACAAGAAGCGCTCGACGCCATTCGACCAGATCTCGATGGCCAGGAAATCATGGAAATTCTCGGTATTTCACCGAGTCCTGTAGTGGGCAAGGCGTACAAACACTTGCTTGAAATGCGTCTTGATCATGGACCCATGACCAAAGAGCAAGCGAAAGAGCAGCTCTTAGCGTGGTGGAGTGCGCAGCAATAACGTCGCGCTATTGAGTACGGCAAAGATGAATGCCAGTGGCCACAGGCTGAGACCATCAGAAGCTAAGAAATATGCTGCGAGCACAATGCCGATGACTAGTCCTACGTTGACAGCCATGTCGTAAATGGCAAAAACGCGGCCGCGATGATCATCATCAATTGCTGCTTGAATGATGGAATCACCGCACACTTTGACGGATTGACCCGTCCAACCTAAAACGCCACCACCGATGATGAGTGAAGCAACGCCAACAAAATCTTTCGGTACTGAAATTGTGACAAGCAAAAACAGCGGAGTTACAAATGCACCGCCAATTAGTGCGATGAAGGACCAGCGACGTACGCCAAGTCTGCCCACCATGAATGGGGTCATCCCTGCACCGATGAGTGCGCCAATCGCGGCACCACCCACCAGGACGGCGAATTCTGCAAGTGCGGTATCAGCAGATGTTTGAATATTCAAACTTTCTCGCAACAACACGATCGCCATCACAGTCGCGAGACCAAAAGTTGTGCGATGGAAAACAACGACCAGCATTGCGCGCAGTGCGACAGCCTGCGCATTGAGAAGTTTCACGCCGTCATTGAGTTGACCGGCTACGGCGCGCAATTGTTGAGTCAGCTTGCCCACAACGCTTTCGGGCCCGAGTAGCTCGCGCGGCATTTGTTTTGCAAAACGAGCAGCAAAAACTTGGCACAACGCCGAAACAGCGAGCGCCACAAGAACTCCATGCGGACCACTGATTTTTTGAATCACAACGCCGAGCAATCCACCAACTGCACTCGCAATGGTTCCGGCGGTTGGGGCAAAAGCATTTGCAGCAACAAGTTCGCGACCTTCGACAACGTGAGGAAGTGATGCCGACAATGTGGCTTGCATGAATCGACCAATACCTAATGAAACGAGCACAGCGGTGCCAAGCAAGGCACCGTCATCGCCTGTCTCTACAACGACCGCAATCAACACCACTGAAAAACCGCGAACGATGCTCACCCATTCGAGGATGAGTTGACGTGGCCAGCGATCGATGAGCACACCAATGAATGGTCCAAAGACTGAATATGGCAAGAGCAAAATCGCAAATGCCACTGCAATTTTCATCGGAGTTGCTTGGCGTTCTGGAGAGAATAAGACAAAAGTGGTGAGAGCGGCCTGCACCATGCCATCACCGATTTGACCGACAACACGCACCGCTAAAAGTGCGCGAAAATAACGACGCCGTAGCAACTCGCGAATTTCGCTCAAGGTGACTCGCGAATGACCATTAACTGAGTTATTGATCTCTTCGGAATTCACCACAGGCTCACGCTAGTGGCTACGGCGTCGTGCGTTTTAGTTAGCGCTCAACTTTGCCGCTGATGAAGTCTTCGACAGCCTGTCGTGCTTCATCGTCGGTGTACTGAACTGGTGGTGACTTCATGAAGTATGAAGAAGCCGAAAGGATTGGTCCACCAATTTTGCGGTCAAGTGCAATCTTGCAAGCGCGAATTGCGTCGATGATGACACCCGCTGAGTTTGGTGAATCCCACACTTCGAGCTTGTATTCCAAGTTCAATGGAACGTTACCGAATGCGCGACCTTCGAGGCGGACGAATGCCCATTTGCGGTCGTCGAGCCATGCAACATAGTCAGAAGGTCCAATGTGAACATTGCCTTCGCCAAGATCATGGTGCAACTGTGAAGTTACAGACTGAGTCTTTGAAATCTTCTTAGATTCGAGGCGATCGCGTTCCAACATGTTCATAAAGTCCATGTTGCCACCAACGTTGAGCTGGTACGTGCGATCAACAATCACACCGCGGTCCTGGAAAAGTTTCGCAAGTACGCGGTGAGTGATGGTGGCACCTACCTGTGACTTGATGTCGTCGCCAACGATTGGCAAACCTGCAGCTTCGAACTTGTCAGCCCATGCCTTGGTGCCGGCGATGAATACTGGAAGTGCGTTTACGAAACCACAACCTGCATCGATTGCGCATTGTGCGTAGAACTTCGCAGCTTCTTCCGAACCAACAGGCAAGTAGCAAACAACGATGTCAACTTTGTTGTCTTTCAAAACCTTAACAACATCGACTGGTTCTGCAGTAGATTCTTTAACAGTTTGGCGGTAGTACTTACCGAAACCGTCGAGGGTGTGACCGCGTTGAACGGTGACACCAGTCTTTGGGACATCGCACAACTTGATGGTGTTGTTTTCGCTAGCAAGAATTGCTTCAGAAAGATCGAGACCGACCTTTGCTGCATCAACATCGAATGCTGCGACAAACTCAACGTCGCGAACGTGGTAATCACCAAACTGAACGTGCATCAAACCTGGAACGGTTTCTTTTGGATTTGCGTTCTTGTAGAACTCAACACCCTGAACCAGTGATGCTGCACAGTTGCCAACACCGACAACTGCAACTCTGATGGAACTCATTGGCTTCCTTTCACGGAACACAGCGTTTGCTGTGTGGTCAGCCTGCGCGTTACCGCGCAGTGGATTTGTCCTCTGCGGCGATAAGTCCGTCAATCCAGTTCAGTTCACTATCAAGACCAGCTAACCCATGTTGTTGAAGTTCAAGGGTGTAGCGATCGAGACGTTCACGTGTTGTGGCAACTGACTCACGCAGGGTGGCACGTCGTTCCGCAAGCCGGGATCGGCGGCCTTCGAGGATTCGGCGTCGAACCTCAGCCTCGGTGTTATCGAAAAATGCAAAACGCACACCAAAGCCATCGTCATCCCAAGAATCTGGACCGGCATCGCGCAACAAAGTTTCGAGATGGGTACGGCCAGCAGGAGTGAGCCCGTAAGTAATACGTGCGCGCTTTCCTGAGAGGGCGGGGCCAGCGGCGTGTGGATCGCTGGTTTCGGAGATCAAACCTTCGCTCGTGAGCTTGGCCAGAGCGGGGTATAGAGCCCCGAAAGAGATTGCCCGGAAGGTGCCGAGCAGGGCAGTCACGCGCTTGCGGAGTTCGTACCCGTGAAGCGGGGTTTCCCGAAGGAGACCCAGAATCCCGAGTTCGAGCACAGAAGACTTACGCACGACTACCCTTTCTTGATGTATCGAAATGATACATCAAGCCGCTAGTTGGGCCAAATCGGGGATGATGTGCCCCCGCTCACATACTGTGGGGCGGTTCGCAAGGGGAGAAATATGAAGTTTCGTGCTCAGTATTTATGGGTGTATTTAATTGTCGCGGGCGTCGTCATGATGTACCTGCCGACACTGCCGGTTATCGGCGGCAACTTCGAAGAAGAAGGCGCTCCCGAAACAGCCAGACTGCTTGGGATCCTTTCGTACTTTGCCGTGCCCCTCATCCTTATTGGTTTCATCCTCGCTGTTGTGCAAATAATTCAAGTCGGCGCTAGACGCCCTGCTCCTGTCCCGACCTCTGACATGAGTGATGCAACGAGTGCAGATTCACCAGCTCCCGCGCGAAACACCACAGGCACTGCCGGAATCATCACCATGATTGTCGGCGTCGTGATTGCGTTTCTGCCGTTAATTATTGCGAGCATCAGCACCACGCCTGGTCACAACATGTGGAATGAATCAGACTCTTCAAGTGGTGCTGCAGCAATATGGCTGTTGCTGATCACTATTCCAGTAGGGGGAATTACAGCAATTGTGGGACTAGTGATCACGATTATTTCGGCCGCACGCAGCGGCAAAAACTAAAGATGTGTCACTAGCAAATTCACTCTAGGCTTCTCCGCTATGTCAGACCGCAGAAATAACGCGATCCGGGGTTCCCGTATTCGCTCACAAAGCGGCGACGCAAAACTTGATGTGTCACCAGCACCGGAAGATGTTGTTGATCCAACAATTCCTCGCGAATACATTGATCACGCACTTGAACGCAATCAGGCGATTTACGAAATCCGTCGTACTGGTGGATTTCACTTTGATGGCAACGACACGGATCCGTATTTGTTGCGTGCGGCTGCGCATTACGGAGTTGAAACAGATCGCGACTGTCCGATCTGCACCAAGACAAAACTTTCTGAACTCACCTATGTGTACTCAAAAGAATTGGGATATTTCTCAGGCCGTATCTACTCGCGTGCCGAACTTCCATCGATCGCGCGTCAATACGGATTTCTTCGGGTTTTTCACGTTGAAGTGTGTCAAGGCTGTGGCTGGAACCATGTCCTCACGTCGTATGTGCTCGGTGATGGCCAACCTCGCAAACCTTTACGAAAACCTCGCGATCTTGTGGACTAATCCGCACGTGAAACTGCTAGCTGCCCAATACCCTCGCCTTAGGTGAAATATGTCTTTTCTCGGTTTTAACTATCCCCGTCGCGGCAAGCATGGTGTGTGGCGCTGGCTACCATCATGGAAATTTGTGGTGCCCGTTGTTGTTGGCGGCGGATTGATTGGTGGAATTGTTCTCGCGTATCTCGTACGCGTCACACCAATTCCGGCACCGAATGAAATCTCGCAGTCGAACACAACAATCGTTTATTACAGCGATGGAAAAACCGAAATCGGTCGCATCGGCGATTACAACCGTGAAATTGTTCCGCTTCAAGAAATTCCGTTGACCGTTCAGCAAACAGTTCTCGCTGCAGAAGATCGCAACTTTTATGAGCACTCTGGATTTAGCGTGTCTGGTATTGCTCGCGCATTTTGGAACAACATCACCACTGGAAGTTCACAAGGTGGTTCCACCATCACGCAGCAGTATGTGAAGACTGCATTCTTGAGCACCGAGCAAACCATTAAACGAAAAGTGAAAGAACTCATTCTTTCCATCAAGCTCGAAACTTCGAGCAGCAAAGATGAAATCTTCAGCAACTATCTCAATACGTGTTACTTCGGTCGCGGTGCGTACGGAATTCAATCTGCAGCTCGTGCTTACTTCGGAAAGAATGTTCAAGATTTGAGCGTTCAAGAATCAGCAATGCTTGCGTCGCTCTTGAAGAGTCCAGAAGGTTTTGCTCCGGAGAAGCGACTCGATCGACTGACCGAACGCTGGAATTACGTTCTTGACCAAATGGTTGATGCTGGCTGGTTGAAAGCAAAAGATCGCAAGAAGATGAAGTTTCCAAGTTATCTTGAACGCGGTTCAACTAATCGACTTTCAGGCCCGCGTGGTTACATTTTGAACGAAGTTAAGAAGCACCTGATGACTCTCGGTTATGACGAAGCGTCTCTTGGTGTTGCAGGTTTGAGTGTCACCACCACAATCGATCACAAAGCACAGCTTGCTGCCGAAAAGGCAGTGCGAGATAAGGAACCAAAAACTAAGAATGAAGGCGTGCGCATTGGTTTGGTTTCAATCAAACCTGGCGATGGCGCAATTCTCGCTATGTATGGCGGACCTGACTACGTGACCGAGCCTCTCAACAATGTGACGCAAGCGGTTGCGCAGGCTGGTTCGACATTCAAAGTATTTGCACTTGCTGCTGCAATGGAAGCTGGCACACCGCTCGATTACTTATTGCCAGGTAAGAGTGGCACCGTGATTGACGGCTATAAAGTCAACAATTATTCAGGTGAAACTTTCGGCGACATCACTTTGTTGCAGGCGACCGAACATTCTGTCAACACCGCATACGTGCAACTTGCTTCGTATCTCGGAATCGACAACGTCATGAATATGGCGTATCGCTTGGGATTGCCACAAGACACGTCAGGAATCGACCGCAACCTCACATTCGTTTTGGGTTCGCCATCACCACACGCAATCAACATGGCAGAGGCGTATGCCACGCTTGCAGCAGGTGGCGTGCATGCGAAGCCATACATGATCAAGAGCGTGGTTTCATCAACAGGCACTGTGATTTATGAAGGTCATCCGCAAACGGATCAAGCGATCTCTTCGGATGTTGCGAGCCAAGTGACATATGCACTTGAACAAGTTGTACTTCAAGGAACGGGTATCAACGCAAAAATCGCGGGCCGACCAGTCGCAGGTAAAACCGGCACCACAGATGAGAGTAAGTCAGCATGGTTTGTCGGTTACTCACCTGAAATGGCTACCGCTGTCATGATGATGAAGCAGAACTCCAAAGGAATTCCAGTTTCTATGTATGGCGTTGGCGGACTGGGTTCAGTGACTGGTGGTTCTTTCCCAACAAAAATCTGGGGCCAGTACATGCGTGATGCACTTAAAGGCCAACCAATTGTGCAATTCCCCGAACCCACTGCAAGTCCCACGGTGACTGATAGCGCAACGCCTGGTCCTTCATCGACCGATACATCTGCTCCGACAGATACTCCAACACCAGCAACGAGCTGACAGTGAAACGCATTGCAGTACAAGCAACGGTGCTCGCTGCGACAGTGATGTCCGCCGCTGCATTTATCTTGCACTGGCCATGTCGAAACGGCAGTTATGTCACAGGTCGATTTACATCAATGTGTTACTCAGACCTCGCTGCATATTTCGCTAATCCACCATTATCGAATGGTGATTCGCCCTTCGGTAGTGATCTGGGAATTGCACCACTGCCCGCCGCTCTCCTGTGGCTAGTGAGCAAAATAACGTCAAACTTTGTTTTAGCGGTAGTAATTACTCAACTTGTATTTTCTATCGCATTACTTGTCATTGGTTACTCAGGATTAGTGCAACGCTTTTGGCGACCAATGGATGCCATGGTCATTGTTTCAATGCCGTTATGGCCTTTCGTGATGTTCACGTCCACTGACATCATCGGAGTTGCGTTCGCCGCTCTCGCGCTTGCGTACTGGTCGCGTGGAAAAGTTGCCGTTGCGGGTGCTTTCGCGGGTCTCGCACTCATTAGTGGTGGTTGGGCATGGATTCTTTTAGTTGCATTCATTGTTGATGCAATACGCATGGACTACTTCCCCGCTGCAAGAAAGGCAGTAAGCATTGCCATCGCAATCACTGCCGTCGGACAAATTCCTACAGTTCTGGCCGGCGGAAACGTTTTGGTGTGGAATTCAGATCCAGGCGATGGAAATATCTTGACTGTTATCGAGTACCTCAACGGCAGCGCACCGTCACTCTCCAACGTGATTGCGATCCTCGGTGTTGTCGGAATCCTGATTCTTGCGAGATGGGCCATTCATCAACCATTCGAATTTCGCATTGAAGCTTTAGTTTTGCTTTTCGTCATTGTTCAGTTGCTGACAAGCCCGACCATTGCGCCGCAAGCTCTCACGCATCTCGCATGGCTGATTCCGCTTGTATACGCGCAGCGAACTTTCATTCTTACTTATTCTGGTTTTGCGATTGCTTATGTGATGTTGGTGTGGCTGCATCTTGAAGGCACAGTTGACAATGGAAAAGGTGCACCAGATGCTGCATATGCACTTGGTTGCACGATTCTTCTAGCAACTTTGCTGGTGTTGCTCAAGCAGACACTCGACATCATTCGGGTTCAAGGGGCAGATCCTGTGCGGCAAGCAATGGCGGTGTACATCAATGAAAAGCAGCATGATCGTGCGCACTAAAGCGCAATTGATTGCGGCAGCAATTTTCACGGTTGTCATCGGTTACTTACTCAAAATGCCATGCGCTGCAGATTCATGGTCTATCTCTCATTCGAATCTGATAAACCTGTGCTACAGCGACATTGGTGCGTTGTATTACTGGCGTGGATTGATTGATGGAGTAATTCCTTACGTGCAAATGGGCGGTGACAACTACGTTGAGTATCCAGTGCTAATTGGAATCTTGATGTGGATCACGTCCATCGTGACGCACTGGATTCAAGGCAACAGCGTTGATGTTTCTGTTTTCGTTTTACTTACATGGGTGAGCAGCGGCATATTCATCATCGCCGCTATCAACCTGATGTCAAAGCTACGAAGCCACAATGCAAACGCCGCGTGGTGGTTTGCCTTGTCTCCAGCGGTGCTTCTCACTCTAGGAATCAACTGGGATGCCATTGCCGTACTTTTGATGCTACTCGCCTTGTGGGCCTGGCAAGAACAGCGTTTAGTTATGACAGGTGTTGCAATCGGACTAGGCGCTGCCGCGAAACTTTTTCCAGCTTTGATTCTGGTCGTTCTCGTCATCGTTGTTTGGAACTCTCGCGAATTCAAGAAATTGATCCCGGTACTGATTGCAACTGTCACTAGTTGGTTGCTAGTCAATGTGCCGTTCATGATTTTGAACTTTGAGGGCTGGTTTCACTTCTACGATTTTTCGCGCAAACGCGGAATTGACTTCGGCTCCATCTATCTCGGGATTGCATACGCGCAAGGCGCATGGACATCGACAGAATTAGCAAATCTGGTTTCCGCCGTCACATTGGTTGCTTCGGTAATCGTCGTGTGGTTCTTTCGCGATCGACTCACTATCTATTCAATGCTGTTTATCTTGGCGGCAGTCTTTTGTCTGTCAAACAAGGTGTACTCACCGCAGTATTGGTTGTGGTTGAGCCCGCTTGTTATTTTGGTTACCAACTCAATCCGATTGTGGATTGCATGGAATG
>JBEGON010000029.1:0-5157 GCA_041181965.1 Actinomycetota bacterium | reverse complement strand
CACAGATGATTTCTTACGAAATCCCAATGGGACTTTCCTTTGTTGCAGTTTTCCTCTACGCAGGATCACTTTCAACATCACAAATCGTCGAAGCCCAATCTGGAATGTGGTACGCAGTATTACTGCTGCCTTCGTTCTTGGTTTATGTCACCGCCATGGTCGGTGAAACCAACCGCGCACCATTCGACTTGCCAGAAGCTGAAGGTGAACTCGTCGGCGGTTTCCATACTGAGTACTCATCATTGAAGTTTGCGCTCTTCTTCCTGGCCGAATACATCAACATGGTCAACGTTGCAGCTATTGCCACAACTTTGTTCCTTGGTGGCTGGCGCGCTCCATACCCAATTTCATTGTGGGAAGGTGCAAACACCGGATGGTGGCCGCTGTTGTGGTTCTTCGGCAAAGTTGGTTTCTTCTTCTTCATTTTCGTCTGGTTGCGCGGAACTCTTCCACGTCTTCGCTACGACCAGTTCATGAAGTTCGGCTGGAAAGTTTTGTTGCCAGTATCGATTGGCTGGATCGTGATTGTTGCAACCGCTCGTGCATTGCGTAGCGACTTGTCATTCGACACCCAGCAAGCAGCAATCGTTATTGGTGTCCCACTCGCCATCCTCTTGGTGATTTCATGGATCTACGACGAAGTGAAAGCGCGCCGAGTAAAGCGCGAAGAGCTTCTCATTGAGAACGAAGAAGAATTCGATCCTTTTGCAGGTGGACACCCAGTGCCACCAATGCCAGGACAAGTTGTAGCCAATCAGGCTTCATTGCCAGCGAAGGAGTCCTGATGCCTAAGTTGCCACCAGCGATTAGTGGGTTCTGGGTTACGTTCCAGACGATGTTCCGTAAGCCAAACACGGAGCAGTACCCAGAAGATAAAGACAAGTTTCCACCCAAGCCACGTTTTCATGGCCGCCACCAACTCAATCGTCATGCTGATGGTTTAGAGAAGTGTGTTGGTTGTGAATTGTGTGCATGGGCTTGCCCAGCCGATGCGATTTTGGTTGAAGGTGCAGACAACACTGAAGAAGAGCGCTTCTCACCAGGCGAGCGTTACGGTCGCGTTTACCAAATCAATTACTTGCGCTGCATCTTCTGTGGTCTTTGCATCGAAGCTTGCCCAACGCGTGCATTGACAATGACAAATGAATTCGAGCTTGCAGATCGTTCACGCGAGAGCTTGATCTTTGAAAAGCAAGATCTCCTTGCGCCACTCATGCCAGGCATGGTCGAAGCTCCTCACAGCATGGCTGAAGGCGCGGTCGAACGCGACTACTACCTTGGCAAAATCACTCGCGCAACTGAAGCACAAATTGCTGAAGTCGCTGCTCGTGCTGCTCAGGCAGAGGTGAAGTAGTCATGGCGATTGCGTTTTGGACTTGCGCTGTTCTTGCTGTCATAGGCGCACTCGGCATGGTCTTCAGCAAGAAGGCAGTGCACAGCGCTTTGTTTGTCGCATTGACGATGCTGAACCTTGCAGTTCTTTATGCAACTCTCGATGCACCGTTCCTCAGTATGGTTCAGGTGATTGTTTACACCGGTGCTGTGATGATGTTGTTCCTCTTCGTGTTGATGATTGTTGGTGTTGATAGCAGCGACTCTCTGAAGGAAACCATTAAGGGCCAGCGAGTTCCTGCAATCCTTGGCGGTCTTGCGTTCGGCGTCATGCTCATCGGCATGCTCGGCAACACTGTCACGTATGACCTCGGTCTCGAAGCTGGCGATTTGCGCAGTGGTGCAAACATGCAAGGCATCGCATCACTGATTTTCGTCGATTACATCTTTGCGTTTGAACTCACGTCTGCGTTGCTCATCACTGCGGCTATTGGTGCCATGGTTCTCGCACACCGCGAACACCACACTCCAAAACCAACTCAGCGCGAACTTGCAGAACTCCGATTCAAGAGTGGTCGCCACCCTGGTTCGCTCCCATCCCCAGGTATTTATGCGCGCCACAATGCTGTCGATACACCAGCGCTTTTGCCGGACGGCACTATGTCTGAGCTTTCAGTTCCGAAACCACTTGCTGCGCGCGGTGCCCTCAAGGCAGTAGTTGTTGCAGATCATTCAGAAGTTGCGGCACTCGCTCGCGGTGAAGCAGTGATTACGAGCCAGGAAACGGTGGAGCGTTAATCATGGACATGAATCACTACATCACTCTTTCTGCAATCTTGTTCTCCATTGGTGCAGTCGGAGTTCTTGTGCGCCGCAATGCAATCGTTGTATTCATGTGCATCGAAATGATGCTCAACGCTGCCAACTTGGCTTTTGTGACTTTCGCGCACACCAACGGCAACCTAGAAGGCCAAACCATCGCCTTCTTCGTCATGGTCGTTGCTGCCGCTGAAGTTGTTATTGGTTTGTCCATCATCGTGACGATTTTCCGAACTCGGCGTACTGCGTCGATTGACGAAGCAAGTCTGCTGAAGTTCTAGAAGAAAAAGGAGAAGCAGTGACTACTTATGCATGGCTGCTAGTTGCCCTGCCTTTGCTGGGTGCTGCAGTTCTGTTGCTGGGTGGCAAGCGGACCAACGCATGGGGCCATTTGTTTGGCACTGCGATGGCGCTTGGGTCATTCGCTGTCGGTGTTGTGACCTTTGTAGAAATGCTTGGTCGCGGCGCCGAAGAACGCGAAGTGACGCTTCACCTTTGGGACTGGATGGTCGTCGGAAGCTTCCATATCCCAGTCGCTTTCCAACTCGATCAACTTTCGATGTGCTTCGTCTTGCTCATCACCGGTGTCGGATCCCTGATTCACATCTATTCCATTGGGTACATGGAGCACGATCCCAATCGTCGTAAATTCTTTGCGTACCTCAACCTTTTCGTATCGGCAATGTTGGTTTTGGTACTCGCAAACAACTACCTCCTGCTGTACGTCGGCTGGGAAGGTGTGGGTCTTGCGTCGTACCTATTGATTGGTTTCTGGATTCACAAGCCATCAGCCGCAACTGCCGCAAAGAAGGCATTCGTTGTAAACCGTGTTGGTGACGTTGGTTTGTCCCTCGCGGTCATGACAATGTTCAGTGCACTTGGTGTGGTGACTTTTGGCGAAGTTAACGAAGCAGTAGCAGGCGCCTCAACGGTTACCCTCACTTTCATCGGCTTGACCTTGCTGCTAGCGGCTGCTGGTAAGTCAGCGCAGTTCCCGCTGCAGTCATGGTTGCTCGATGCAATGGAAGGCCCAACGCCAGTTTCTGCATTGATTCACGCCGCAACAATGGTTACTGCTGGTGTGTACTTGATTGCTCGTTCGAACGTCATTTACAACGCCGCACCAATCGCGCAGACCGCCGTCATTGTCGTCGGTGGTATCACGTTGCTGATGGGTGCGATTATCGGTTGCGCTAAAGATGACATCAAGAAGGGTCTTGCTGGCTCAACGATGAGTCAGATTGGCTACATGATTCTTGGTGTCGGTCTTGGCCCAATCGGTTATGTCTTCGCTATCTTCCATTTGCTCACTCATGGCTTCTTCAAAGCGGGAATGTTCTTGGGTGCAGGATCTGTGATGCATGGAATGCACGATGACGTCAATATGCGTCACTACGGCGCATTGCGCAATGCAATGAAGATTACGTATGCAACATTCGGTCTTGGATTCCTTGCAATTATCGGTATTCCGCCCTTTGCGGGTTTCTGGTCAAAAGATGAAATCATCCATGCGGCATTTGCCCACAGCACTCTCGTCGGTCTCATCACACTTCTTGGCGCAGGCATTACTGCGTTCTACATGACTCGCATGATGGCCATGACATTCTTCGGCGCGCCGCGCTGGCAAGACGATGTGCATCCGCACGAGTCGCCTGCAACCATGACGATTCCGATGATCATCTTGGCCATTGGTTCTGCTTTCGGCGGTATGTTGCTGCTGTTCGTTGCGAATATCGAAAGTTGGCTCGAACCAGTCATTGGTTTTGAAGAAGCTCACGGCGCACCTTCTACTGCCATTTTGTTGCCAGTAACTTTGGGTGTTATTGCAATTGGGGCCGTCTTGGGTTGGATTCAATATGCAACTCGCGATGTACCAGTTGTTGCGCCTTCCACAGTTTCATGGGCTACAAAAGCTGCTCGCGCTGACTTGTATGGCGACGCTTTCAACGAAACCGTGTTCATGCGCCCCGGCCAGTACCTAACCCGCTCACTTGTCTTCGTCGACAACCGCGTTGTTGATGGTTTAGTGAATGGAACCGCTGGACTTGTCGGTGTTGTGGCGAGCCAATTGCGCCGCCTTCAGACCGGTTTTGCACGTTCCTACGCACTTTCAATGGTGATTGGTGCAACTGCCATCGCAGTCATCGCTCTTCTAGTGAGGTTGGCATAAATATGTTCTCGCTTTCCGCACTTATTGCTTTGCCTGCAATTGGCGCCATTGTCATTGGACTCTTGCGATCTCTCAATGACAAGCAAGTTCGACAGCTCGGTGTCATCGTGTCTCTCATCACTTTGGCGTTCACAGTTTTTGGCGCGCTCGGTTTCTCGCAGCAAAACGGAGCAATGCAACTCACTGAATCCTTCAGTTGGATTCCATCATTCGGTGTGAGCTTTGCTGTGGGTGTCGATGGATTGTCACTGGTGATGATTTTGCTCGCGACAATTTTGGTCCCGATTGTTTTGGTTGCCGGATGGCACGAGTCAGAAGGACATCGCGGAACTGTCCGCCAATATGTGGTTCTGACACTCATCACCGAAGCCATGATGATCGGTGTGTTTGCAGCCACTGACGTTTTCTTGTTCTACGTATTCTTCGAAGCCATCCTGATTCCGATGTACTTGTTGATCGGTCGTTTTGGTGGAGCCCGCGCGAGTTATGCAGCCGTGAAATTCTTGCTGTACAGCTTGGTCGGTGGTTTGTTCATGTTGGCAAGCCTCATTGGGCTCTGGGCAAATGCGCGTATTCAATTTGGCGAAGGAACCTTCGACTGGGCCAAACTCCAAACCTTGCAACTTGATAGTGCTACTCAAAACTGGCTCTTCCTTGGTTTCTTCATTGCGTTTGCAATTAAGGCGCCGCTATTCCCATTCCATACGTGGCTACCAGACGCAGCGGGTGAAGCAACTCCTGGAAGTGCGACTCTCTTGATTGGCGTGCTCGACAAGATCGGCACCTTCGGAATGTTGCGCTACTGCTTGCCTTTGTTCCCACTCGCAAGCGCGTAC
>JBEGON010000028.1:0-4560 GCA_041181965.1 Actinomycetota bacterium | reverse complement strand
AATCGAGGTGATGCAACCGCCGCAGACATTCTCGATCTCGCGCATCACATTCAGCACCAGGTACACGAAAGGTTCGGCATCAATCTTTCGATTGAGCCGAACCTTGTCGGTGAATTTCACTAAGTAATAAGCGCTATTTGGCTTCGCCCAGCAACTTCTGAAGTCGAGTGACGCCTTCGACGAGATCGTCATCACCGAGTGCGTATGACAGGCGGATGTAACCCGAAGGTCCGAATGCTTCGCCTGGAACCACCGCAACTTCTGCTTCATCAAGGATTAGTGCTGCGAGTTCTGCAGAGGTGCTGCACACCTTGCCGCGAATTTCTTTGCCGAGCAATCCTTTGACAGATGGATAAACGTAGAAAGCACCCTGAGGAGTTGGACATTCAACGCCAGGAATTGCATTCAACATTTCCACCATCAACTTACGTCGACGATCAAATGCAACTTTCATTTCATCAACTGCGGTGAGATCACCATTGAGTGCTGCAATCGCAGCACGTTGTGCAACATTGTTGACGTTGGATGAAAGATGTGACTGCAAGTTGGTTGCTGCTTTGATGACGTCTTTAGGACCGATCATCCAGCCCACACGCCATCCGGTCATCGCATAGGTTTTTGCTACACCATTCAAAATGATGCAACGTTCTGCAAGTTCTGGCACAACAACTGGCATCGAAGGTGCTGATGCACCGTCGTACAACAAATGTTCGTAGATCTCATCGCAGATAACCCACATGCCATTCTTCAAAGCCCATTCGCCAATTGCTTTGACTTGTTCTGGTGAATACACAGAACCAGTTGGATTCGATGGACTGCAGAACAACAAAACTTTTGACTTTGGAGTGCGCGCTGCTTCAAGTTGATCAACGGAGACCAAGTAGTTCTGTGTCTCATCTGCAACGACTTCCACTGCAACGCCACCTGCAAGTGCGACTGCTTCTGGATACGTTGTCCAATATGGAGCGGGGAGCAACACCTCATCACCTGGATCAACGATCGATGCAAATGCTTGGTACACCGCTTGCTTGCCACCATTAGTTACGAGTACTTGTGACGCATCAACTTCGTAACCACTGTCACGTTTGGTCTTGGCAACAATCGCATCTTTCATGTCAGGCAAACCTGCTGCCGGCGTGTAGCGATGGTTGGCGACAACCTTGCATGCCTCAGCCGCAACCTTGACGATGTAGTCAGGGGTTGGGAAGTCTGGTTCGCCAGCACCGAAGCCAATGACGGGTCGGCCAGCTGCCTTGAGTGCCTTGGCTTTGGCATCAACCGCGAGGGTGGCGGACTCGGCGATAGCGCCGATGCGACGTGAAATACGAGGAAAAGTCGAAGTCATGGGCGCATTCTCGCCTACGAGAGCCACGCGTAAACCCCCGCCTCGTGAGGGGGAGGGCCAAAATCTCGGTTTGGATCTCCCGAGCGTCCTGCCGCTACACTCCGCCGGTCGGTAGCCGTGCTGCCGTGCGCAAGCATGCCTTCATATGGCTTGTGCCGGTGATAAGGCGCCCGAAGGGCAGTAGCTCAATTGGCAGAGTAGCGGTCTCCAAAACCGCGGGTTGGGGGTTCAAATCCCTCCTGCCCTGCAAGAAGAAACGTACGCACAGAGAGAACAACGATGACTGACAAGAAAGAACGCACATCAGTTGCGGAGTTCTTGCGTGAAACCGTATCGGAACTTCGTCGAGTGGTTTGGCCTACTCGCAAGCAGGTCGTTACTTACACAATCGTCGTGGTTGTGTTCGTAACTTTCATGTCGGTGTTGGTGAGCGCTATCGATCTTTTGGTCGGTCGCGGCATTCTCGTCATCTTCGGCAGCTAGCAACAACTTCCCCGTAGGAGCATTAAGTGTCTGAAACTCCAGAACTCGTCGAAGAACTCGACAACGTTACTGAAGCACAACCTGAAACAGTGGTTGATGCCGAACCAGTAGCGGAAGTTACTGATGCAGTTGAAGAAGCAACCGCAGAAGTTGCTGATGAAGTAATTGAAGAAGATCCACTCGCGGAATTTCGCAGTGTGTTGTCATCAAAGCCTGGCGACTGGTACGTAATTCATTCTTATGCAGGTTATGAGAAAAAGGTGAAAGCCAATCTCGAAAACCGAATCAAGACCCTCAACATGGACGACTACATCTTCGAAGTTGCAGTGCCAACTGAAGAAGTAGTTGAAATCAAGAAGGGCGAGAAGAAGGCTGTTGTTCGCAACAAGTTCCCTGGCTACATCTTGGTTCGCATGGATCTCTCAGACGACAGCGCATGGGGTTGTGTTCGCCACACTCCAGGCGTGACCGGCTTTGTGGGTCATGGACATCAGCCAAGTGCACTCTCACTTGATGAAGTTGTAAACATTTTGGCTCCAAAACCAGAAAAGAAATCTGCAGCAGCTTCAACTCCAGGTGCACCAGCACCAAAAATCGAAGTTCTCGATTTCAAGGTTGGCGATTCGGTCACTGTTACCGATGGCCCATTCGCATCACTGCAAGCAACGATTTCGGAAATCAACATCGACAGCCAAAAGGTCATCGGTTTGGTCGAAATCTTCGGCCGCGAAACTCCGGTCGAACTCGCATTCAACCAAGTTGCTCGCAACGACTAACCACAAGTTCTCATTCAGGTCACTGAGTGAGTAAGTAAAAAGAAAGTAAGGACCCGCCCCATGGCACCAAAGAAGAAAGTGACTGGTCTGATCAAACTTCAGATCCAGGCTGGCGCGGCCAACCCTGCACCTCCAGTAGGTCCAGCGCTTGGTCAGCACGGTGTCAACATCATGGAATTTTGCAAGGCCTACAACGCTGCAACTGAAGCGCAGCGCGGCAATGTGATTCCTGTTGAAATCACCGTTTACGAAGATCGCTCTTTCGATTTCAAATTGAAGACGCCACCAGCTTCTCGTTTGATCTTGAAGGCTGCAGGCCTCGAAAAAGGTTCATCAACTCCACAATCTGTCAAAGTTGGTTCATTGACCAAGTCACAGGTTCGCGAAATTGCTGAAACCAAGATGCCAGATCTCAACGCAAACGATGTTGAAGCAGCGATGTTGATCATCGAAGGTACCGCTCGTCAGATGGGTATCACCATTAAGGAATAGAGACTGATGTCTCGCATCACCACACGTGATGTCAGTGGAAGGACTGCTGCAGTCCGCACCACGAACTGCATTAAGGAGCAGATATGAAACGCAGTAAGGCATGGCGTAAAGCCGCCGAACTCTTCGATCGCGATGAGTTGCATGCACCGCTACAAGCAATGCGTCTTGTAAAGCAGAGTGCAAACACCAAGTTCGATGGCACAGTAGATGTTGCTTTCGTTCTCAGTGTTGATCCACGTAAAGCAGACCAAATGGTGCGAAGCACTGTTTCTTTGCCACACGGAACAGGTAAGACCGCTCGGGTCCTGGTCTTCGCCGGTGGTGAACAAGCAGAAGCAGCTCGCGCTGCAGGTGCTGATCACGTTGGCGCTGATGAATTGCTAGAAAAAGTTGCTGGCGGCTGGACTGATTTTGATTCAGTCGTCGCAACTCCAGACATGATGGGCAAAGTTGGCCGTCTCGGTAAAGTTTTGGGTCCACGCGGTTTGATGCCAAACCCAAAGACCGGCACCGTGACAACTGACGTTGCAAAAGCTGTTACTGATATCAAGGGCGGAAAGATTGAATTCCGTATTGATAAGCACGCTAACTTGCATGTCATCATTGGTAAAGCATCTTTCAGCGACGTTCAGCTCACTGAAAACTACGCAGCCGTTCTCGATGAAGTGCTTCGTGTGAAGCCTTCTTCATCAAAGGGCCGCTACATCAAGAAAATCGCCGTCTCATCAACAATGGGACCTGGCGTTTTGGTTGATGCAAACCTCACCAAGAACCTGACGGACGAAAACGCCGCCAGCTAAGTGACTTTGAGAAGTGGGCGGGGCCTCAAAACCCCGCCTGCTCTCAACGAAGGTCAACGATTTGGTGTTTCTCACCAGCTCGTTTAGCCTTCACCCACCGAAGACCGCCGGATTGATTCGAAAGAATCACTAAGGATCTGTTCAACAGATATCCAGCGCAGGAAAAGTTAGAAACTCCTTGTGAGTTCCCCGCCTTTTCTGCGCGGGGATTTTTTGTTGGTCAGAGAATCCGGTTCTAACCCCGGAAGGACGCCAATGGCGAAGACCGATAAGGGCGCAGCGCTTGCTGAGTTGGAAAGCAATTTCCGCGAATCAAACGCTGCAGTGCTCACTGAATATCGCGGCCTCACGGTCGGTCAGCTCAAGCAGCTGCGCCGTTCGTTGGCTGGCGACGCTGAGTACGCGGTCGTCAAGAACACTCTCACCAAGATTGCGGCAAGCCGTGCAGGTGTTGAAGGTCTTGATGATTTGTTGGCAGGTCCAAGTGCAATTGCATTCGTAAAGGGTGACGCTATTGGCGTTGCTAAAGCATTGAAAACCTTTGCGAAAGAACACCCATTGCTCGTTATCAAGGGTGCTTACTTCGAAGGCAAAGTTATCTCTGCTGCAGAAGTGCAAAAGCTTGCTGATCTTGAATCTCGCGAAGTTCTCCTCTCCAAGGTTG
>JBEGON010000027.1:0-4111 GCA_041181965.1 Actinomycetota bacterium | reverse complement strand
AATCACAACGTCAGGATTTGCGTCCGCGAGTTTGTTCAAGAGGTGAATATCAGTATCGAATACATCTACATCATGTCCTCGACCTCGAAGGGCATCAGCTACTCGACGACCCGAACGTTCTGAAACCTCGCGCTCGTGTGAAAGACCACCAGCAAGCACAACAATCTTCATAACTACCTCACGTTTGGTGCAGGAGTTGCGGCGAAGTTCGGCATCTCGGTTACAGGGAGTGCATCTGGACCAAATGTGGCAACCAAATCCATTTCCTGTTCGACAACCGTAGCTAAACGACGAATACCTTCGCGAATGCGATCAGGCGTTGGGTAGCAAAAAGAAAGTCGCATGTTGCGACGGCCTTCGCCATTTACGTAGAAACCGGTCCCAGGAACATACGCGACAAGTTGATTCACTGCGCGTGGCAGCATCGCACGTGAATCGAGACCTTCCGGCAAAGTGACCCACGTATAGAAACCACCTTGTGGAACTGTCCATGACATTGTTGATGGCATCAATGCCTTCAACGAATCAAGAGTTGCGTCACGACGTTCACGATAGGTATCTCGGAAAGTTGCGACTTGTTCGCGCCAAGGTTGGGTCGCGAGATAGGAACTCACCGTCAACTGCGCAAAGTTTGATGGGCACAAAACCGCGGATTCCGCTGCTAAAACCAGCTTTTCACGAATCCCATGTGGTGCAAGAGCCCAGCCGACGCGGAGACCCGATGCGATGGTTTTTGAAAATGAACCCAAGTACACAACGCCGTTAGCTTCGTCTGCGCGAAGTGCGCGCGGAACTCGACCGTCAAAACCAAGAAGGCCGTACGGGTCATCTTCAAGAATGAGAATGTTGTTGCGACGACCAACATCAACAATGTCTTGACGACGTTGTTCACCTTGGGTGATACCACCCGGGTTGTGATAAGACGGAATTGTGTAAATCAATTTGATGGTCTTGCCCTGAGCTTTGACTTGATCGATGGTTTCTTGCAAAGCAACCGGATTGAGCCCTTCGTCATCCATTGCAACATGAATGACATCGCATTCGTACGCGCGGAAGACGCCAAGTGCACCGACATACGACGGAGACTCCACCAAGACCACATCGCCTGGGTTACAAAAAACACGCACCATCAAGTCGAGTGCCATCTGCGAACCCGTTGTCACGACGACATCATCTGCGTGCCCACGAATTCCAACTTCAGCCATGACTTCAAGAATTTGCTCGCGCAGGACCACGTCACCTTGACCAGATCCGTACTGCAACGCGGTTGCGCCTCGGTCACGAATCATTGATGCGATGGTGTCTGCCATTTGTTCCATTGGAAGAGCAGACACATACGGCATGCCACCTGCAAGAGATACAACTTCGGGGCGAGAGGCGACAGCAAACAACGAGCGAATTTCGCTAGCAGTCATGCTGGTCGCCCGACTGGCGTACGACGCCACCCATGGATCTAGTCGGGAACCGGTTGTTTCGCTCATTGTGCACCTCCTTAGAGGGCGTACTTTGCCGTAAATCACATTATTGATGTACACGGGGCTCGCATTTTGAGAGACAATGAGTGCCTGAGAAACGGAGGAGCCATGAAGGTTCTTAAAGCACTACTTGCGCTGGTTCTCGTCGGGGTGGTTGCAGGTTTCGTATTGAGCATGATTTCCCCACAGCTCAATGAGGGCCTTAACTTCCAAAGCGATGACCCTGACGACGACTTGTTCTAGTCCTCGGCTGGCGCAAAGAAGACCACTGTGCCGTCGGCGATGCCCGCGGCAATCTGGTCTAAGTAATTCTTGTCTGCAAGTGACGCAGCATCTTCTTGGTTAGTGATGTACCCAACATCAATCGTTACTGCTGGCATTCGAGTGAGCCGTAGAAGATCCCAAGTGCGCGCATGAATGCTGCAATCGTTTGCATAGGTGCGATTCAAGACTGCTTCATGAATTCTTTGTGCAGCACGCTCACCCGCATGCGACCAACCACCAGTTTCTGAACCAAAATGAAAAGTCGCAATGCCACTCGCATTTTCGCTTGTGGCTGCATCACAATGAATCGAAATCACTAGGTCGGCATCAACTTTGTTGCAGAGATCAGCGCGCTCGCGATCACTTGGATTTGATGCAATTTGAAGTGGGCGAGTCAAAACCACAGTCGCGCCAAGAGCCGCAAGTCTTCCTTGTAGTCGACTCGCGATTGCAGAAACAATTTCAGCCTCTTGAATATTGTGTGCGTCAACACCTTTGTCGGTGCCACCATGGCCCGGATCAATCACAATGGTCTTGTCTGCAATTCCTGTTCGCAAAGAATCAAGAAGAACTGACTGCCGTAGTTTTTCTGCTCGACCACCACTTACAGTGCGAACAAGACGTTGAAGTGCATCGAAAGTTTCGCGGCCGGCTGTGCCATCAACTGTGACACCGACTCCGAGTTGGAACTCTCGAAGAGCCTTGTCTGTCCGCGCACCAAAGATGCCATCGACTTTTCCGCAATCAAATCCCATGGTGCTGAGACGTTGTTGCAGTGACACAACATCTTCGCCATGAATCAAATGCCCTGGTACAAATGAGAGTGTGCGATCGCCAAGTTTCCATCGCGCTTCTTCGATGCGCTGCAATGTCTGCGGTCCAACTATGCCGTCCACCGAGAGTCCGCGAGCTTGTTGGAAGGAGCGCACAGCTTCATCGAGGCGGTCGTCAAAGAATGATGAATCGTCAGTTTCTAGCGGAAATCCAATGTGAATGAGCTTCGCACGGATTTCTTCGATAGCGACATTTCTATCGCCCCGACGAAACATCGCCACTTCAATCCTTAGAGGTATGGAGCGAGGTCAGCGAGAAGTGCAGCTTTTGGCTTTGCGCCGATGATCGTCTGAACGACTTTGCCACCGACATAAACATTGAGCGTAGGGATGCTGGTGACACGTGCCTCGGTTGAGGTCACAACGTTTTCATCAACATTCAACTTTGCAATGGTGATTTTGTCCGCATACTCACCAGCGATTTCCTCGAGGATTGGTGCAACTTGGCGGCAAGGCCCACACCATTCTGCCCAAAAGTCAACGATGACTGGCTTTTCACTCTTCAATACATCGGCTTCGAATGAAGCATCGGTCACTGTGATTGTGTTTGCGCCCATGATTTCTCCTTGAGTGTGGGTGTAAAGATTATTCGTGGTGAGCAAGCCAGCGCTCGGCGTCGAGTGCGGCGGCACAGCCCGAACCAGCAGCAGTAATTGCTTGGCGGTAACTGTGATCCACCAAGTCACCTGCTGCGAAGACTCCATCGATGTTGGTCGCGGTGGTGCGATCAATCACCTTGACGTAGCCAGCTTCATCAAGATCAATTTGACCCTTTACCAATTCAGAGCGTGGGTCATGTCCAACGGCGACGAACAGTCCGGTGACTTCGAGAATGCTTTCGCTTCCATCGACAGTATTGCGAAGTTTGAGGCTTGAAACTTTATCTTCACCGAGAACTTCGACGACTTCACTGTTCCAAACAAATTCAATCTTAGGATCGTTTTCCGCGCGCTGGCGCATAATCTTTGATGCGCGAAGCTCGTCGCGACGATGCACCAAGTACACCTTGTCTGCAAATCGAGTGAGGAAGGTCGCTTCTTCGACTGCGCTATCGCCACCACCAACGACCGCAATTGTTTGTCCGCGGAAGAAGAATCCATCGCATGTTGCACACCATGAAACTCCACGACCAGAAAGTCGCTTTTCATTTGGGACACCAAGTTCACGGTAGGCACTGCCGGTTGCCAAAATGATGGCTTTGGCTTGGTAGGTCTTTCCCATGCCGTCAGTCACAGTTTTGATTGGACCCTTGAGATCTACGGTTGCTACGTCATCAGTAATGAATTCCGCACCGAACTTTGCTGCCTGAGCACGCATGTTTTCCATGAGCTCTGGGCCCATGATGCCGTCAGGGAATCCTGGGAAGTTTTCAACCTCAGTCGTATTCATTAATGCGCCACCCGCGGTGACTGCGCCCTCGAAGATCAATGGTTGCAATTGCGCGCGCGAGGCGTACAAGGCGGCCGTGTATCCAGACGGGCCAGAACCGATGATGATGAGATTACGAACGTCGCTCACAACTACTCCAAAAGCAGGGGT
>JBEGON010000026.1:0-4416 GCA_041181965.1 Actinomycetota bacterium | reverse complement strand
GTATGAAGAAATGTGACCACCAACGCCAACGCCAGGACGCTGTGCGCGATGAACCATGATGGCTGCGTTCCATCGCACGAAAGAGCGAATGCGGCGTTCCATCTCGGCATCGCCCGGAAATTCAGGCTCATCCTGCGGTGCGATGGTGTTGATGTAATCAGTGCTACGAATTACTGGAATACCTAGGTCGCGCTTGCCAGCTTCGCGCAGAAGTTCAAGAACGATTTGTTTAGCACGATGTTGACCATGCAGTTCGATTAATCCGTCGAGCGACTCAAGCCACTCGCGGGTTTCCTCTGGATCAGTATCTACATACTGACTGGGCAACGCGGCACTTTGCGCATTCGATTCATCAATCGTCACAGTGCGACCTTTCGTTCATCTTGGCGGGGTGTGCCAAGGTCGAGGTTAGGCAGAATCCTTCCGCATGACTCGGGTGTGAGTCTCCTCAGGTGCTTATCCAATACCCGACCCACCGGAAACGCACCTTTGTCCGAATCGCGGAAGTCGTGTCCAACCCGAAACCCGAGTGGCTTGCGCCACAAGGCCATCACCGTGTGGACTACGCCCATGCAGTCTTCTGGCGGCGCAAGCCTCGCCGAAAGTTTGGGGATTTCCGCAAGTTCCATCGTGTTGGAACTTGGTTTTGATGACGATTCTTCACAAGAGATTCGTGATGCCTTCGTTGCCGCTTCTGGCAATGCCTTAGTCGATGAAGACTTTTCCGATGTTGCAGATGTCGCACTCGTGTGGTTTCGCTCAGAGGATGACGATCTCGTCGATCTCCTTGTCGATGCGATTGCCCCACTCAGCGAGACGGGCGCCGTGTGGCTCATGACACCTAAGCCAGGTCGTGAAGGTCATGTCACGCCTGCAGACATTGCGGATGCTGCACCAACAGCAGGCTTGCAAGTGACACGCACATTGAGTGCATCAAAAGATTGGCAAGGCACTCGGCTTGTCATTCCAAAAGGCAATCGCCGCTAAATACATTTATTGTTCGCACCTCATGCGAATTAGGAGTACATATGTCAGTTGAAGTTGGATCAGTAGCGCCTGATTTTGAACTCAAAAATACCGCGGGCGAAATGGTGAAGTTGTCGAGCTTTCGCGGCAAAAAAGTTGTTCTCATGTTTTTCCCATTCGCATTCACCGGAACCTGCACTGCAGAACTTTGCGCAATCCGTGACAATGAAAATGATTTCATTGATGCAGATACTGTCGTGATTTCAATTTCTTGTGATTCGCATTTCACCTTGAAGAATTTCCAAGATAGCGAAAACTTCAAGCACATCTTGTTGTCGGATTTCTGGCCACACGGTGAAGTGAGTCGCCAGTACGGAGTGTTCATCGAAGAACGCGGTATGCCAAATCGCGGCACTTTTATCCTCGATCGCGAAGGTGTTGTGCGTTGGTCCATCATCAACTCACCAGCAAACGCACGCAGCACAGAGGACTACAAGGCAGCACTCGCAGCTATTTAGCCCCGCTTTGTGGAATAACTGCGCATTCAGGTAATCTCCGCTCGCCTCAATGTGCTACGGGCGTGTAGCTCAGTTGGTTAGAGCACCGCTCTTACAAAGCGGTGGTCGGGGGTTCGAGTCCCTCCGCGCCCACCATCGTCACCGCACGAAGGGAGAGTCTGATGACAATCCCTCGTGCGGTTTCTGCTTATTACGGCAAACAATCTGGCGTTCATCTCGAAACGTTGCTCGAAATGCGCACCCGTATCCTCAAAGTGGTGCCAGATGCAGAAGAAGTCATCAAATATGGCATGCCAACGTTCGTCGTAGACGGTGTGGAGGTTTGTGGGCTGCTAGCGAACAAAGCGCATATCGGCTACTACCCGTACAGCGGGAGCCTTCTTGATCGCTTTCCTGAGATCACCAATGGAATGAAGACAACCAAAGGTGCTTTGCATATTCCACTAGGCAAACCTTTATCACTTACTGCGATTCGGACACTTGTCCGCGCGAAACTCTCAGACTGTCCGGTGGTGGCTCGCACGACACCTGCTCCACAAGGTGATGATTCGGTGTGGAAAGCATTGGGCATCGCTGCTCCGGCACGTCGCGCATTGTTGAACGCCAAAATTACCAAGCTCGAGCAGTTGGTCAAGAAGAGCGAGAGCGACATTGCACAGTTGCATGGCATGGGTCCAAGTGCCATGACCGTTTTGCGCGCTGCTCTCAAACAAAAGAAACTTTCTTTCAAGAAGTAGTTATGACATCAGCGCGCGAGATTGTGTTGTGGTTCAACAAGAATTTCGATCCAGCACTTGCTGAAGAGTGGGATAGTGTCGGAGTAATTTCAGGTGATTGGAATCGCGAAGTAGCGAAAATACTTTTCACTGTCGACATCACAGCTGAAGTTCTTGATGAGGCGATCAGCATCGGCGCGCAGATGATTGTTGCTCATCATCCGCTGGTGTTGCCGCGCCACTCTGTGGTGAGTGAACCATACAAATTCCAATTAATCGCCCGCGCAAACCTTGCAGGAATTTTCTTGTTCAATGCACATACAAATGCTGACAACGCACGTCCCGGAGTGGCCGATGCACTCGCCGATGTGCTGCAGCTGGTAGGAACAGATGCATTGGTGCCAACTTCCGATGATGTGTCAACGGGAACTGGGCGCATTGGAGAACTTCGCGAGCCTGTGTCCCTCAGAGATTTCACGGTGCGAATCAATCAAGCTTTACCCAACGCACAAGCGAAATTTGCCGGAGATCCTGACAAGGTAATTTCTATTGTCGCAGTGTGTCCTGGCTCTGGAGATTCATTGTTGCCGGTGGTTCGTGCTACAGGTGCAGATGTATTCGTGACCTCTGACTTGCGACATCATCCGGTTGCGGAGCATCGAGAAGCTCGTGGTTGTGCATTGATTGACATCAACCATGTCGCTGCAGAAGCCACGTGGTTGCCAATGGTGAGTGCGAAAATTTCTGAAGAAATGTCTGTGTCCGCGGCGTTGAGCGCAGTGGACACTCGAGCATGGCGGCATAACTGACAGAATGCCCCCATGGCCACTTTTGATCCATGGGCACAGCTCAAAGTTCTCGACTTGCAAGCAGAAGACTCTGCAATTGATCAATTGCGCAATCGCTTGCGCAAACTTCCTGAGGCCGACACAGTCACTGTATTGCGCAACGAACAGGCGTCACTGAAACTTCGTGAAATCGCCGGCATCACAGAAGTAGCTGATCGTGAACTTGATGTGCGCAAAGCGGAGAACGATGTGGATGCGGTCCGAGTTCGAGCCACCAAAGATCAGGAGATGCTCGATTCAGGTCGCGTTTCCGATGCCAAAGCGTTGACGGAACTTCAGCATGAGGTGGAATCGCTAGCACGGCGCCAAGGTGACCTTGAAGATGCTGAAATAGAAATCATGCAGCAACTTGAGGACGCACAAAAATCGCTTGCTGGGGTGCGCGTCGCTTTGGCAAGCGTCAATGAAAAACTTGTGACGGCAGAAAATGCTTTGACAGTGGCTACCGCAGAAATCGAAGCGCGCATCGTTGCTCACACCAGTAATCGCACGGAAATCGCCGGGGGAATACCAGCGGACTTGTTGAAACTGTACGAAAAGTTGCGAGCAGACAACGGTGGCATTGGTGCCGCGAAACTTCATCAAAAGCGGTGCGATGGTTGCAGAATTCAGTTGAATCCTGTGGCATTGCAAGCAGCACGTGCGGCCGCAGATAACGAATTACTTCGCTGCGAAGAATGCCGTGCGATTTTGGTTCGCACTCTCGACTCAGGTTTGTAATGACTGACTTCATCATTTTGGCCGATGGCGGTTCTCGCGGAAATCCTGGTGCTGCTGCATACGGAGCCGCAGTGCTGCATGCGCCAACCGGTGCAGTCGTTGCAGAACGTGCGGGTTATCTTGGAATCGCAACCAACAATGTTGCGGAATACAACGGATTGATTGCTGGTCTGAAGGTTGTATCGCAATTCAGTGTGAGTGCTCGGGTTGAAGTGCGCATGGACTCACGCTTGGTCGTCGAACAAATGTCGGGCCGATGGAAGATTAAGCACCCAGATATGCGCACGCTTGCCATTGAAGCATCGAAAATTCATCCACCAACTTTGATCACCTACATCTGGGTGCCTCGCGAACAGAACACTGTGGCCGATGCTTTGTGCAATGAGTGTTTGGATTTGTCGGCACTCAGCGGTGGAGTTGAAATCGTCCGCGATTACCCGTTCAACGCGTAATTTCTGCTTCGGAATTGCTAACTTTCTGGGCAAAGCCCTAGATTTCTACCGACAGTCGAGTGGGTTGGACAATCGCGTTTCTAACGAGGAAAGTCCGGGCTCCAAAGAGCACGGTGGTGGGTAATACCCACCCGGAGTGATCCGCGGGACAGTGCCACAGAAAATAAACCGCCAATTCGTTGGTAAGGGTGAAACG
>JBEGON010000025.1:0-7912 GCA_041181965.1 Actinomycetota bacterium | reverse complement strand
GTGGACCATCCAAGAGAGACCAATGCATCAATCACATTCGTTTGCCAACGTGAAGCCTGAGCGGCAGCCGGAGCAATCAGTTTGTCGCCAAGTTCCAAGATGAGTCGCGCCGCGCTTTTCTTACCGACTCCGGGAATTCGCACCAATGCGGCTTCGTCGCCTGATGAAATTGCTGAAATCAAAGCGTCAGCACTTGTCGCGGCAAGAATGGTGAGAGCCAACTTAGGCCCAACACCATTTACTGTCTGGAGTCGATCAAAGAGTGCGCGTTCATCTGTTGAACTAAATCCAAAAAGAATCATCGCGTCTTCGCGAACAACCATTCGAATTGCGATAGTGGATTCACTCCCAACTCGCAAGGTTGACAATGTTTGCGGTGTTACCGTGACTTCGTACCCAACGCCTTGTGCGTCAATCACAATTACGTTGCCAAGAATGCTGACGACGATTCCGCGAAGCTGTGCAATCATCGACGTCCACCAATCGCTGATTGCAATCTTTGTTTCGCTTCGCCGCGCCAACAATGACAGATAGCGATTGCCAATGCATCAGCTGCGTCAGCTGGCTTGGGCGCAATCTCAAGATTCAGAATCCGAGTCACCATGGAAGTGACCTGCGATTTGTCAGCACGACCATGACCACTGACCGCTGCTTTCACTTCTGAAGGTGTGTACGTCGCAACAGGAATGTTGCGAGCGGCAGCTGCGACGAGGGCGAGACCAGAAACTTGAGCCGTGCCCATCACGGTACGAACATTTGCTTGCGCAAAAACTCGTTCAACTGCGATGGCATCCGGCGAGAAGCGATCAATCACCTCATTGAGCAGTGTCGAGATTTCGAGTAAACGCAACTCGAGAGCCATAGTGGCTGGTGTGCGAATGACATCGACATGCACCAGCGAAAGTTGACGCGCAGAAGCTCCCTCCACGACACCAATGCCGCAGCGGGTTAAGCCGGGATCAATCCCCAGAACTCGCACACCAACTCCTCAATCACTGCCAAGACTAGAGAACAACGAGCAATACAGCGCCGTGACGCACCGCTAGAAATTAATGCGGGCAGGCAAAAAACCAAATATGCGCAGGAGCGCGGATTCAACAGTTGCAATCACAATACTTCGCGATTCGAAGACTGCTGCGTCTGCAGTGACGCCGATCATCACATGATCACCCAAAACTGCGGTGGTGAAATTCAACGCAACACCAATCGGAGACACCATAGGTACAACGCGTTGCACAGCAACTCCCCCGATGCTCGCTTCCCCGCTTGTGCCACGAACTGTAGAAACAGTGATTTCACCTTGCTTGAGAACATTTCCCAGCATCCCTGATGGGACATATTGCGCGAGATTCAAAATTTGAGGTAATAACACAGCAGCTGGTTCATTACGCCAGCGCTTCAATGCTTCTTTGCTTTCTGCCGCAACCAGAACCGGATTCGCAGGTCGCGGATTCAACTTCAATCGCGCAATCATGAATCGATTTGTCCCACCGACGTCGTATCCAGCAACTGGCACATTGACGACTACTGATTGATGAGACGTGTACGAATGCCAGGCGTCTACGGCCGTCGCAACTACCGCGTCATGAACATTCAGAGTGGTCTGACGACGATCACATTCCCATGCGACAAAATGGAAATGCGGACTGCGCGCTTGCGACTTTGGATTCAATGGAACTTGCAAAAGCGAATTTATGCTCTGCACAACTTTTGAGATGTCGCTCGTTAATCCAACAGGATCTTTCAACATGCGGTCTACGACTGGCATGGCACTTTCTTTGAAAGATCTCTCTGACTTCGGCGCAGGTTCTGGTCGTTCCACTTCGGGCAGCGCTGGTGGATTGTCCAGTAACTGGCTCAACATCATCATGGCCGCTTGGCCATCTGCGATTGCATGATGAAACGCAGTAGCAAGAATTGTGTGCTGCCCGGTGTTGAGAATCAACGTGCGCCATAACGGTCGAGCCGTATCAAACTCTGCTTCCGCAAATTCCGAAAGTGTGCGAGACACATCCATCACGCGTTCTGGCATGTGAATGTGATGGTCCACTTCAATGGAGCTGATCTCTTTGACTACTGCTCCATGAGCCTCTTCGACAATAATGGAACGCAGTGCTGGTTCCCGAGCAACAACGGCATGAAGTCGTTCCAAGATCACATTCGCCTGAACTACAGATGCAAGTTCAACGATGCCAACAACTGTCGAACGCAGTGTTGGATCACTCTTGGCCATACGCCAAGCCGCAAGATCCCACCCGGCTAATTGACGCATGCTGAAAATGTACTAGTCGATTTGAGCCATGATCTCATCGGACACATCGAAGTTTGCGTAAACGTTTTGCACGTCATCGCTGTCTTCAAGTGCTTCGATGAGTTTGAAAATCTTCTTTGCGCCGTCGAGATCGAGAGGCACCGAAACTGTAGGCAAGAAACTTGAATCTGCAGAGTCGTAATCGATGCCCGCTGCCTGCAGCGCTGATCGCACAGCAACCAAGTCTGCGGCCTCGCAAATAACTTCAAAAGCCTCGCCGAGATCATTCACTTCTTCGGCACCATGTTCTAGTGCGGCTTCGAGAATCGCATCTTCAGAGGTTCCAGCACCTGGCACGATGATGACGCCCTTGCGATTAAAGAGATAGGCGACTGCGCCCGGCTCTGCCATATTGCCATCGTTCTTGCCCATTGCGGTGCGAACTTCACCAGCCGCACGATTTCGATTGTCAGTCAAACATTCGATGAGAACAGCAACGCCGTTAGGGCCATAACCTTCGTACATAATCGTTTGCCAGTCCGCGCCACCAGCTTCAGCGCCACTGCCGCGCTTGAGTGCACGATCAATGTTGTCGTTCGGAACAGATGCTTTACGTGCTTTTTGAATTGCGTCGTACAAGGTTGGATTACCTGCAGGATCAGCGCCACCGGTGCGACAAGAAACTTCGATGTTCTTAATGAGCTTGGCAAACAACTTGCCGCGCTTTGCATCAATCGCCGCTTTCTTATGCTTCGTTGTGGCCCATTTGGAATGACCCGACATACCGACTCCTAGACGTTTTCCCGCACAAACTGTGCGAAGTATGAATGAACCCGATTATCTGATGTTAACTCGGGGTGAAAAGACGTAGCCATCACTGCGCCTTCCCGAACCGCCACCACAGCACCCTCGTGTGGCCCGGATTCGACGCGAGCAAGCACCTCTACGGCCGCGCCGCAGGACTCCACCCACGGTGCACGAATGAAAACTGCGTTGAGAGGTTCACTTCCCCACAACGGCGCATGGAGTGGCGCTTCGAAGGAATCCACTTGTCGACCGAAGGCGTTGCGCCGCACTGCGATATCGAGGCCACCAATAGTTTCTTGATCAGCGCGACCATCAATAATTTCGCGAGCAAGCATGATCATCCCGGCGCACGATCCATAGGTGGGCATACCTTGTGCAATGCGCTCACGAATAGGTTGCAAAACATCGAATGCAATGGCGAGTTTCGACATTGCTGTCGATTCACCGCCAGGAATTACTAAAGCTTGCACTGCGGATAAATCGTTAACGGTGCGCACTAATGCGGTGTCACATTCTCCTGTCGCTTGCAGGGCCAGAACGTGTTCACGAAAATCGCCCTGAAGTGCAAGCACTCCAATTGTTGGGCGCATTACCAGCCGCGCTCTGCCAATCGATGAGGAACTGGAATGTCCGCAACGCTGATACCCACCATTGCTTGACCCAGACCGCGAGATACATCGGCGATAACTTTTGCATCGTCGAATGCTGTGGTTGCTTTAACAATTGCCGCGGCACGATTAAATGCTGACTTCGCATCTGCTGGTTTTCCAGGAGCAAAGTTGAAGATGCCTGAACCAACGAAAACACCATCGGCACCAAGCTGCATCATCATCGCTGCGTCTGCTGGGGTTGCGATGCCACCGGCAGTAAAGAGAACAACTGGCAGTTTGCCTGTAGCTGCTACTTCGCGAACAAGTTCGTATGGCGCTTGCAATTCTTTCGCTGCAACATACAACTCATCTTCACGCATAGAGGTGAGACGACGAATTTCTGCAGTAATAGAACGCATGTGCGTCGTGGCATTGGAAACATCGCCAGTGCCAGCTTCGCCTTTAGAGCGGATCATTGCCGCTCCTTCGTTGATACGTCGAAGCGCTTCACCAAGATTTGTTGCTCCACAGACGAAAGGAACTGTGAAGTCCCACTTGTCGATGTGGTTTGCGTAATCCGCTGGAGTCAAAACTTCAGATTCGTCGATGTAATCAATACCGAGGGTCTGAAGAACTTGAGCTTCAACAAAGTGGCCAATGCGAGCTTTGGCCATCACTGGAATAGAGACAGTGCTAATAATTGAGTCGATCATGTCCGGATCAGACATGCGAGAGACGCCACCTTGCGCGCGAATATCAGCAGGCACTCGCTCGAGAGCCATAACAGCTACTGCACCGGCATCTTCAGCAATCTTTGCCTGCTCAGCGGTAACCACGTCCATAATGACGCCACCCTTGAGCATTTCGGCCATGCCGCGCTTAACGCGGGCAGTTCCAACGGCTGGTTTGGCTGAGTTCTCAGTCACTTTTCACACCTTTTCGACGATCAGGGGGCTCATCGTAGAGGGATTAGGAAGCGGACTCACTTGGTGAGGGGCTTGCGGCGTAATTGATGGTTACTTTCTCACGGGTTGAGGCGATCAACCACCACAGGCGACCTTTCGCAATGCTGACCTCAGTGCCATTTGCGTCAAAGAAGTGCGGCAAGTCTTTCACGGTTGGGCGCTTCCACGTCACGGGAATTACCTGTCCTCTTGTAAAGATGTAACCACTGCCCTGGCCAAAAGTCTTGGGGTACGGGGTGAGCTTGCTGGTCGGATTCGGAAGCAACTCGGAATTCATGACGAATACCGTGTCAGCAATCGCAAGTTTTTGTTCTTTGGTCACAGCGTCAAGGGAAACAACATCGGTCTTGAATGACTTGATTGTCCACTTGTTCAATGTCGAATTCCATGTGAATGTTTTGCGCTCGGCTGGCCACTTCACATTGAAATCAATGATGTCCGTGCCAGCGGTCGGTTTATCTGAAAAATCAAATGCCGAAGTTGTCGTCATCTTTGCAGCAGCAAGATCTTTGATGCGACTTATTACATCTGCAAAAGTTCCAATCAAATTATGCGGCGCATCGCGACCAGGCTCACGGGTGTAACCCTTACCACCTTGAGGATGGCCAACCAGTTGAATCGACGCACCAAGCAAAAGCGGTTTCACCTTGTTGTTTGAACCTGAATAAGCAAAACCTGGTTTGCCAAAAGCTTCGGCAATGTCTGGATCTGTAATACGTGCGCTGCGTACCGGTCCGATCAATAAAGGCTGGTTACTTTGATACACAGCAAACAATCGAGTGAGACCACCTTCAACAGGTTCAACGACAATCATGTCTGCTTCGTTGAGCGAATATTGCGGGCGTGCGGCACTCACGTCATCAATCTTGACGACCAAGGTGGGATCAGATTCAACCGAACATAAACCGGTAAGTGGTGAAGTCCAGCAGGTCTCACTAGGCGATGAAGAATCGCTTGGCGACAAACTTTCTGACGGCGTTCCAGCCGAACTGCAGGCAGCCAAAAACAGCACAGTAGAAATTACAAAGGCAAAGCGCTTCATAGAGTTTCAAATCCTTCGGGAATCGAATCGTCCATATCAATTGGCCGCGGAAAACGAGTATTACCTGCGAGCTTGAGATATCGAACAATCTTTCGCTTATGGAGCAATTGTGCTGCACCTACTGCATCATTGTGGAACCGACGCGCGAGAGAGACACGTTTACACGAATCTGACAAATCGTTCACAATGGAAAATATTTCTGTCGATGTCGATATCGCTTGAACATCGGAATGAGTTGAAAATATTTCATTCAATGCCGCAGTGAGATCGCTTTCCGCCGCAAAGTACTTCGCTTGACCTTCATGCGACGCTTCTGCGATGCGTTCGATCAAATTACTCAACCGCTGGTTTGCCTCTGCGGAAAGCGCTCCGGCCGTGCTGAGTTGAGCCACTGCAGAGGTGCGCGACGCGAGTTGCAATAGCAAGGACACTCGCAATTTGTCGCGGCGAATGTGTACTCGATCAAGTCGACCTGCAGCAGTTGATAACCGCCACAGCGCAGAAAGGATCACGAGGGCAAACAGGATTGCATCGAAAGTACTCAAGATTCACGCGCCAATCGACCAACAATTTGACCACGTAAATCCTCTTCAACTGGCCCACTCATTGCTGTGACGGTCTCGTAGACATTGATGATGTCTCCTGCGACTCTCCCCCAGTCAAATTTCTGCACGCGTGCAAAACCCACTTCGCTCAATGTATTTCGTTGAGCTTCATTGGATAAGAGTTCACGTAATGCGCGAGCCAAATCTTCAGCATTTTCATTTTCGAATGAAAGTCCTGCCTGACCGTAATCAAGCACCCTGTTGAAAGCAGCAAGATTGCTGGCAATCACCGGCGTGTGACATGCCATCGCTTCTAACAGCACAATGCCAAAAGATTCGCCACCCGTATTCGGCGCGACATAAATTTCTGAAGCAGCGAGCATCGCCGCTTTGTCTGAATCTGAAACTCGACCTAGAAAGGTGATGCGTTGCGCATCATCATCTTTATCAAGAACAGATTCAGGATTTCCGGGTCCCGCAACCACCAAGGTTGCTTGCGGGAACTCGTCTGCAATCGTGCGAAAGGCTTCGAGCAAAATGGAGAAACCTTTCCGCGGCTCCTCAAATCGTCCAAGGAAACAGATCTGTTGAGCTTTGCGGCTCCCACCCATCGGCTGCACTCTTGCCAACGTGTTTACGTGGACACCATTGGGAATCAGCACTGGATCACCGCCAACATGTTCCACCACAGTCGTTCGCGCCAACTCCGAAACGGCAATGCGTCCGACGATGTTCTCTAATGCCGTTTGTGCCAATCCATATCCAGCCGCAAGTACGCGCGAACGATCCATTGAAGAATGAAACGTGCCCACTACAGGCCCGCGAGCAGCCCAACATGCGAGCGCAGACAAACTTGGTGACAGTGGTTCATGAACGTGTAGCACATCGAACTTGTGCGCACTAATCCAGCGACGAACTCGAGCGGCCGCACGAACACTGAAAGTGATACGTGCAACAGAACCGTTGTAGGAAAGTGCGAGCGGCTTGCCGCCAGAAGTAACCCAGGAAGGTAAAACATCATCTCCTGATGTTGGTGCTAAAACATTTACTTCGTAACCGCGCGACATTAATTCCAATGCCAGGTCATGAATATGCGCTTGCACACCACCTGGAACTGACCAGTCGTAAGGACAAACAATGCCAACCTTCATCGTGGCCGACCTCCCCATTCAACGGGATGATCAGGCCAAATTTGTTGCAACATGTGCCAGTTGTTGGGATGCGCAGAAATTCCAGATTCAAAGCAATGAACGACGTCTTGAATCACGTCCTCATCACTTCGGCCCGCAACTGAAATTGGCCCAGTAAGTGTGAGCACAGCGGTCTTCGCGTCATTCCATAATGATGCATAAATTAATTCGGCGCCGGTTTCCTGTGCAAGCCTCACTGCGCCCGCGGGGAATTTTGCTTCAACGCCGAAGAACGTGGCAGGAATTCCTCGCCGCGTGAAATCACGGTCAGAAGCAAGTGCAACAATCTCTCCTGCTTGCAACTTTTCTTTCAGTACGTCAAACGGCTGACGCTCGCCACCTTTGTGAGGCAATACGGTGATGCCGTAGCGCGTGCGCACTTCAACAAAAGCGTTGAAAAGTTCATCTGGCTTCAAACGTTCTGCAACAGTTGTGATGTTTCGATAAGTGGATGCCACGAATGCACCACAGAAATCCCAATTACCAGAGTGGGTCAAAACAACAACCACACCTTTGCCGCGC
>JBEGON010000024.1:0-3813 GCA_041181965.1 Actinomycetota bacterium | reverse complement strand
CAAGACGCTCAACCAAAATGCACCGGTTTGAGAAATGCCGTGTTGCTCTGCCAGTCGGACAACTGCGAGTCCAATGAAAATCAAACCTGCGATTGCGCAGAGTTTTAGCAAGAGCATTGACCACCATGGTGAATGTGGAAGTGCACCTGCCACTAAACCTTGAATGCCAAGAGAGATTGGGCCGTAAGGAGTTGGAGCTTCCGCCCACATTGGATCGGCACCAAGCTGGAACCAGCCAGGAATCACACCGACACCATGGGTGTAGGGATTGATGTGATTGACCATGAGTCGACCTTGCGCAATGTAGGAATACAAATCACGTGAGAAAAGTGGTGGCACCACAGTCAGTGGAATGATGCTGACAATCAGCATCCACCAGAGAGTCTCGATATTGGTCAGTTGTCTGCGCAATACATCGACGCCAACTCGCAACCATGTGTGGAGAATGATCGCACCACCGATCACCGCGGAGAAACGTCCGACGAGAGTTCCAAAATTGCTCAGTCGCAATGCTTCGAGAACGGGATTAACACTCACATTGAATAGTGGCGGAAGCCAGCCAACACTGGTGGCACCGACGCCGAGCAAGAGTGAACCAAGTCCAATTGTTGCAATATGTCGATAGCGCGCAGCTGCCGGAATTGCGCGACGCTTGGTGGCTTCCATTAGTGAATCCGTTGAGTTGCGCCGACGGCAAGGTTGGACAGAACGACAATTGCTTCGTCGCTAAAAGGTGCTTCATTCAGCGCAGCGAGGGAAACGTCGAGCCCGCGCGCAATATCAGTTTCGACCACATCTAATGCGCCAGAGCTGACGATGATGTCACGAAGTTCTGCAATGTCGTTATCGGTGAGGTTCGGGTTACCAAGACTTTGTTGTAGATGCTGTGCTGCGGTCTCCGAACATGCATGCAAGGTGCGTGCAATCAGCATCGTGCGCTTTCCTTCGCGAAGATCGTCTCCGGCTGGTTTGCCTGTCTCTTCTGGATTGCCAAACACTCCGAGAACGTCATCGCGTAACTGGAATGCCACGCCGAGTGGAATTCCATAGTGGGTGAGTGCAGTCAACTGTTCTTCCGAACCGCCCGCCATCGCAGCACCAAAATGCAGTGGTCGTTCAATGGTGTATTTCGCGCTCTTGTGAATCATGACTTGGCGGATGGTGTCGATGTCTGCGGTTTGTCGCGCTTGCTCCAAAGTATCGAGATATTGGCCAATCATGAGTTCAGTCCGCATGATGTCGTAGATAGCTTTGCCGCGCGATAACTCTGCGGTTGAAAGCCCCGATTGATAGATCAGTTCATCCGCCCATGACAAACTCAAATCGCCTAATAGAACAGCCGCTCCAATGCCAAATTGTTCAGCGCTGCCATTCCACATCGATTCCTTGTGCAAAGTTTCGAACTGTCGATGGATGGAAGGCAGTCCGCGACGCGAATCGGAATTGTCAATCACGTCGTCGTGTATCAACGCCGAGGCTTGGACAAATTCAAGTCCAGTTGCAGCTCGGATCAGTGCATTGGAATCTGAGCCGCCGACAGCGCGGTAACCCCAATAGGCAAAGGCGGGACGCAACCGTTTTCCGCTTGCCATCATGGTCGCGAGCGAATCGATCAACGGCAATACATTGGTATTTGTCGCCGCTACAACTACACGGTGATCGGCGATGAAGGAATCAATAACGGTGGCAACGCGCACACGAAAATCCGCGTTGTCTAGGACTTTGAGTCCAGAAGATGTGTCCACCACAGGGCAGAGGTTAGTCGCGCAGGGCATACTTCAGCCCTTGCAGAGGGAGGTGCGCGATGATTCGAGAATTGTTTGGCGGTAAGCCAACTTTTTCGTGCGAATTTTTCCCACCGAAGACCGCCGACGGTGAAGCAACTCTGTGGAACACCATTGATAGCTTGAGCAAATATCGACCTGATTTTGTTTCGGTTACCTATGGTGCCGGCGGAAGCAATCAAGAGACCTCACTTCATGTCACATCCACGCTTGTTAACCAAGAACAGTTGGCCACGATTGCGCACCTCACATGTGTGGGTCGCACTGCGGCAGAGTTGTCAGACATTGTTGATCTTTATGCCAATGCTGGTGTGAGAGACATCCTTGCTCTGCGCGGAGATCCAGTGACAGGCGCCGGCACGGCATGGCAAACCACGCCAGGTGGTTTCACCTACGCCATTGAATTGGTCGAGATGCTTCGCAACAAAGGAGAATTCTCGATAGGTGTTGCCGCCTTTCCGGAAGGACATCCGGAATCACACTCTCGCGAGCAAGATGCGCGAGTGCTAGCAGACAAACAAAAAGCTGGCGCACATTTTGCGATGACGAATTTATTCTTCAATGTTGATGATTATTTTCGGATGATCGATGACGCCGCGAAATTTGGATGCGACATGCCCATCGTGCCAGGTCTCATGCCTTTGACCAATGTGTCGCAGATCGAAAGATTTACCACGCTGTCTGGGGCTGCCTTCCCTGCATCGCTAGCTGAGAAATTCCGTGCCATTTCCGATGATGCTGATGCAGTGTTGGCATTAGGTGTAGAAGTCGCGACAGAACTCGCGCAAAAACTGTTGCACGGCGGGGCGCCTGGAATTCACATTTATTCGTTGAATAAAGCGACATCGACAGCTCGCATTTTCGACAACCTAGGTGTAGCTACTCGCTAGCGGCATGGACGCCAGCATCGCATGGCGTTCCTTGGGTCATTCTTACCAATTGCGCAAATGTGGTGGGAAAAACAGTGTGCGGATGACCTGCCGCTGCCCACACTTCTGAAAAATCATTCAATGCTGTGTCAACCAAAATAGTGAGTTCTTGCGGATGTCCCGTTGAAGTTGTTTCCGCTGTTGCATCCGATTCCCAGCCGATTGGAGACACTCCACCGATGGCAAAGCCGGACCAGTGTCGAACAAAATCTGCATCCGCTCGAAGAAGTTTTTCGACACCAAGAAATTGCGCAACTCTTGCTGTGTCTACTTTGTGTTGGCCCGACGTGACGACGAGAAGTGGAGTTGGCTCTCCTTCAGTTGCGAGTCCAAAGACGATCGATGACGCAACCTGCCCCACTTCGATCCCCAACGCGTCGGCAGCTTCTTTCGCCGTCCGCGCAGCATCGTCGAGCGCAGTGACATTGTCGTGATGTCCAGCGGCACGTAGTGCGGCTTTCACGCGCAGAACTGAAGGGTGATTCTCGGGCATAAAGGCAGGTTAGTCGCTATGCTCCCGCGATAATCAAAGGAGTATCCATGTTCACAGTTCTCGCAACAATCCTTGGCTTGCTTTTCACCTTGAGTGGTAGCGGCAAGATTCAAAAGAAGCCAATGGCGACTGCAGCAGCTGAAAAACTTGGTTACACGAACATTCTTACCCAGATTGGCATTCTTGAAATGCTCGGCGGTATTGCAGCTGTCGTTTTCACCTACTTGAACTTCCACATTATTGCTTTCCTTGCCGTCATTGGCCTCAATGCAATGATGGCCGGAGCAGTGGTGTTCCACGTCAAAGCAAAAGATGCCAAAGGTGCAATCCCAGCACTTGTGCTGTTTGCTCTTGGCGTCCTTGCATTGAGCGGTTACAGCGCTTAAGCGGTAATTCCTTCGGTTGATTCTTCACGAATCTTCCATGGTGCGCCGTATTCGTTGACCAAATCCAAAAATGGTTTGGCATCAAACCATTCAGGTCCGTTGACGCCTTCTGGCTTCCAGATGCCTTTGTGAATCAATTCGCAAGCGATGACGGGGTTGAGTGCGGTCTGCCACACCACTGCCTGATCACCGTATTCATTCATTGACCATTCGTTGTCTAC
>JBEGON010000023.1:0-16991 GCA_041181965.1 Actinomycetota bacterium | reverse complement strand
CGTGCACGCCGTGTTTGATCAGCAATTCACGACGACGTTCTGAACTTGTGAGTGCATCCACTTGCAAACCGCGGACAACCGTCATTGGATGCGGAAAGAAAGTTGCGGCAACTGGATTGAGCCCATGTTCAGCAGCAACGCTTGCACACATTTCGGTCAACGCCTGATGTCCCAAGTGCACGCCATCAAAAACGCCAATCGCTACCACGCTTTTCATTTGGCACCACCAATGAAGACAGAGTGATAACCAAGTTTCGGTACGTCATTCTCGATGACATGTTCGCCAATTGCGAGCAGCGCATCATCTGGCCCAATCACTGCCACAGCATCCGTAGCGTCGCCGTAAATCCAAGGAAGTCTTTGACCGCGCTCCACTAGCGCAACCTGCTCTGAACTGACTTTGACCTCTGGCATGAATTTGACCAGCGCTGTTCGCAATGGAATGAGGCCTTTAAATGCTGTATCGAGTTCGTGGGCATCGCTTTCAGTGAAGCCAGAAGATTCTGTGCGACGCAGAGCGGTGAGGTGTCCTCCGACACCTAAGGTATTTCCGAGATCGCGAGCGATTGAACGAATATAAGTTCCGCTGCTGCATTCGACAGTGATGTCCACCTCGACGAATGGACCTGCGCGAAAAATATCTTGGACCTCTAGTGAATAAATCTTGATGCGGCGAGGTTTGAGTTCTACATCTTCGCCGGCTCGCACTTTTGCATACGCGCGTTCGCCATTGACTTTGATAGCGCTCACACGTGCGGGAACTTGCTCGATTTCGCCAATCATTGCGTGCAATCCACGTCGAATTTCTTCATCAGTCAGGTGCGAGGCATCGGTGAACGAGATTTGTTCACCTTGAGCGTCGTCAGTCACTGTGGCTGCACCGAGTCGAATTGTTGCAGAGTATTTCTTCGACGCATTCGAGATGAAACTCAAAGCTTTCGTTCCACTTTCGATACCGATTATCAACAAACCCGTTGCCATTGGATCGAGAGTCCCCGCATGACCTACGCGTCGAGTCTTAAAGATTTTGCGAACACGAGCTACGACATCGTGCGAGGTAATACCCGCAGGTTTGTCGATGACAACGAGACCCGATGTCACTGCTCTTCTTCGTCCTCGTCATGTGGATGCTTGTAAGGATCCGCATCGCCAGCGAAACTCGCACCAACTGATTGAGCATGCACTTGAGCATCTGATGCAGCAGCAACTCGAAGCAAATCGTTGATGTGCTCTGCAGTTTCAGGCAGCGCATCTGGCATGAAAGTGAGCGATGGCGTGTGCTTCATACCGAGACGTTTTCCCATTTCGCTACGAATGACGCCGCGGGCCGAATTCAAGGCAATCAACGTATCTTCGCGCGCTTTGGCATCTCCAAGAACCGTGAAAAACACGGTCGCTTCACGCAAATCTGCTGTGAGACGGGAAGCAGTGAAGGTGACAAAACCAATCCGCGGATCTTTGATGCGCATTTCGACAGCTTCAGCAACGATCACCAAGATTCGTTCTGCAACCTGTCGGGCGCGAGCCTGATCAGCCATGTGTCACCTTCACTTACTCGTCAAGAATTTAAGCGCGAGGCTTTTCTTTCATTTCCCATGTCTCGATGATGTCGCCAGTCTTGATGTCGTTGTAAGAACCGAGACCGATACCGCACTCGAAACCATCACGCACTTCGGTGGCGTCATCTTTGAAGCGACGCAACGACTCGATTGCGAGGTTGTCTGCGACGACAACGCCGTCACGCACCAAACGTGCTTTGCTGTTGCGTTTGATAGTGCCACCACGAACGATGGAACCGGCAATCGTGCCAAACTTTGAAGACTTGAAGACTTCACGCACTTCTGCGCTGCCCAATTCAACTTCTTCGTATTCTGGCTTGAGCATGCCCTTGAGTGCTTGCTCAATTTCTTCGATTGCTGCGTAGATAACTGAGTAGTAACGGATTTCAACGCCTTCGCGTTCTGCGAGGTCGCGTACTTGACCTTCAGGACGTACGTTGAAGCCCAAAACAATCGCGTCTGATGCGGCAGCAAGAGTGACGTCACTCTGGTTAATCGCACCCACACCACGGTGAATAACGCGAAGTTCAACTTCTTCATTTCCAATGTCAATGTTGAGCAACGCATCTTCGAGAGCTTCAACCGAACCGGAAACGTCACCCTTGATGATGAGCTTGAGCTCTTCGACCTTGCCCTTTTCAACCGAAGCCAAGAAGTCTTCGAGAGTGCGACGTGCGCGACGCTTTGCCAACTGTGCATTGCGTTCACGCGCAGCGCGGGTCTGCGCAATTTGTCGAGCAATGCGATCTTCAGCAACCACAAGGAACGAATCGCCAGCGCCTGGAACCGATGTCAAACCAAGTACCTGAACTGCACGAGATGGTGGAGCTTCCTGAAGTGGATTGCCGTTTTCGTCGAGCATTGCACGTACGCGACCAAACGCTTCACCGGCAACAATGGAATCGCCAGGACGCAACGTTCCGCGCTGCACCAAGACGGTTGCAACGGGACCACGACCACGGTCAAGGTGCGCTTCAATCGCAACACCCTGCGCATCAACATCTGCGTTGGCACGAAGATCGATTGCAGCGTCGGCGGTGAGCAAGACTGCATCAAGCAAATCTGCAATGCCATCACCACGACGAGCAGAAACGTCCACGAACATGACATCGCCACCGAATTCTTCGGCGACCAATCCATATTCAGTCAACTGGGTACGCACCTTCATCGGGTCCGCACCTTCTTTATCAATCTTGTTGACCGCAACCACAATCGGCACATCTGCTGCTTGTGCGTGGTTCAACGCTTCAATGGTTTGTGGTTTCACGCCGTCATCAGCCGCCACAACGAGTACGGCAATGTCGGTGACTTTTGCACCACGAGCACGCATTGCGGTAAACGCTTCGTGACCTGGTGTATCGATAAACGTCAGTGCACGATCGACACCATCATGATGGCTGATGACCTGGTATGCACCGATGTGCTGGGTAATTCCGCCAGCTTCACCAGCAACAACATTGGTGTTGCGGATGGCATCGAGCAGACGAGTCTTACCGTGATCAACGTGACCCATGACAGTAACAACTGGTGGACGTGGTTGAAGATCTTCTTCATCATCCACTTCGTTGCCGAAATCAAGATCAAAGGATTCGAGAAGTTCACGATCCTCATCTTCAGGAGATACAACTTCGACGTCGTACTTCAATTCGCTGCCGAGAAGTTTCAGAGTGTCATCATCAACGGACTGAGTGGCGTTGACCATTTCACCGAGCTTGAAGAGAACAGTGACGAGTGCTGCTGGGTTTGCGCCAATGCGTTCAGCAAAGTCAGTGAGCGATGCACCGCGTGGCAAACGAACCGTCGCGCCGTTACCAAACGGAACCGCTGCTCCACCGAGTACTGGCGCTGACAGGTTGTCGAATTCTTGACGACGTGTGCGCTTGGACTTGCGAGCCTTACCTGGCTTACCGCCGCGGCCGAAAGCACCAGCCGCGTTACCGCGACCACCAGTTGTGCCTTGACGAGGTGGTCCACCAGCAGGGGCACCGCCACCCGCATTGAAACCGCCTGGCGCGCCACCCGGACGTGGACCGCGAGGACCTGCGCCCGTGCCTGCACCAGCAGGACGTGGACCGCGATCGCCACACGGGCGATTGCCAAAGCCACCTGCACCTGCAGGACGTGGACCGCGGTCGCCACCTGGGCGTGGTCCGCGCTCTCCCGCTGGACGCGGTGGACGTGGTCCTGCCGCCCCCGCACCTTGGCGACCCATGCCGGAACCGGAACCGGAACCGCCGAATGGATTATTGCCAGGACGTGGAGATCGACCCATGCCAGAACCCGAACCACCGAATGGGTTGTTTCCCGGACGTGGCATTGGACGAGGTGGCATGCCACCTGGAGTTGGGGTGACAAACGTTGCCGGAGGTGGCGGAGTTTGACGTGGAGGTTGCGCAGGTGTTGGCGCAGCAGGTGATGCTGGCGAACTTGGAGCAGCAGCAATGGGAAGTGTGGCTACATCGTCGGTTGCAGGCTTTGCAGTCTTAGCAACTTTCTTTGCGGCAGGTGCACTTGGGGCGTCAGCAATCGGTGCGGCTTCAACTGTCTCCGCAGGCTTTGCAGCCTTCTTTGCAACTTTCTTTGCGGCAGGTGCAGCAGGTGCACTAGTTGCAGCAGGAAATGTATCGCGCAGTTTGCGAGCGACAGGAGCTTCGATCGATGACGACGCACCTTTAACAAATTCGCCTAATTCAGCGAGTTTTGAGACGACTTCTTTCGAGTCGACTCCGAGCTCTTTAGCGAGCTCGTAAATCCGGACCTTGGACACTGTTTCTTCCTTGTTAGGCCCGGATTTCTAAAAAATCTAGATACCGGGCACCTGGGTCAGCGCCGTCATAGCGACGGTGCTCATTTGGTACTCATCGGGTTTTCATTCCCAGTCACGCTCCGTTTTTCGCGCGATGAATAGTGGACAGTTCTTGATTGCTCAGTGTTTCGAGTAAACCATCAGTGTGTACTGATGCACGGAAGGATCGTTGGAACGATTTTCGTGCAATGGCTTGCTCGGCACATGACAGGTCCGGGTGGAGATGAGCACCCCGACCGCTCGCTCTGCGGAGGTGATCCACGGTGGCAACACCATCGACCACAACCAACCGAATGAGGTCAGTCAAGGCCGCTCGCTTTCGACACCCCACACAAGTGCGGAGCGGCTGATGGCGAACAGCGGGCACGAATGTTACCCCTCTCGAACTGGGGTTGGAGCCGCTTCACTGAAGAGTGGGTCCGAATCCGAGCGGATATCGATCTTCCAGCCGGTCAGACGAGCAGCCAATCGAGCGTTTTGACCTTCCTTGCCGATGGCAAGTGACAACTGATAGTCCGGCACAAAGACGCGAGCCACACGATTTGGCTCGTCCAAAATATCTACGCGAGCGACACGCGATGGTGCAAGAGCGGCGCCAATAAAGACTGCTGGGTCCTCAGAGAAATCGACGATGTCGATTTTTTCACCATTGAGTTCGGACACCACCGCATTCACGCGGGCTCCCATCGGCCCGATGCAACTTCCCTTAGCCGCGACTGCAGTGTTGTGGGACAGGACTGCCATCTTGCTGCGAGCGCCAGCTTCACGCGCCAGAGCTTTGATTTCGACAATACCGTCGGCAATTTCTGGAACTTCAAGTGCGAATAGCGCACGCACTAAACCTGGGTGTGTGCGAGAAACCGTAATGACGGTTCCGTTGTTGAGATTACGCACCGCCACCAAAATAACTTTGATGCGATCACCGTGAACATATTTTTCGGTTGGCACTTGTTCTGCCGGTGGCATGGTCGCTTCCACTTTGCCAAGGTCAACATGCACCATGCGTTTGTCAACGCCTTGCTGAATGATGCCACTCACCATGGTGCCGACAAGAGTTTCAAACTCTTGAGCTTGCGCAAGGTCAGACACTTTCTTCAATCGGTCACTCAAAACGTGACGTGTCGTACTCGACGCAATGCGATCGAAATCTTCAGGGGTGTCGTCGTATTCACCAATGACTTCGCCATCTTCATTTTTCTCTTCAACCATGACACGCACAGTGCCAGCATCGAGGTTGAGAAAAACTTTAACGCGCTTTCCATCGACATAACGAGGAATGAAATCGCCAGGCTTTGGAGCGTCAGTTAAAACACCTTTAGATCGCATGTAAGCAATGAGCAAAGCTTCTTCGATTGGTCGAACGATGGATTCCAGTGGGATCTCTAGTGAATCAGTCAATCCTTTAAGTTGCGCGATATCGATTTTCATTCGTTGTCACCAGCTTCGGCGGCATCAACATCTGAATCTTTGGATTTGCGATTGAATTCAATCTGCACAATGCCGCTTTCAATCGCATCAATGCTAAAACGATCTTTTCCTTCAAACGCAATAAAGCCATCTTCAAAAGACACGAGTCGAGCGACGAACTTCTCGCCTGAACGCGCATTAACTTCGACGAGACGGCCAATGTTTTTGCGCCAGTGACGGGGTTGAGTCAATGGCCGGTCAATTCCGGGAGTGGTCACTTCAAGAGTGAATGCAATGTCACCAAGCAGATTGTGGTCTTCAATGGCGTGATCGATAGCGCGGCTTACTGACGCAACTTCGTCGAGGTCAACCGTGGAGTCTGAATCAACAACCACTTGAACGAGTTGACGTCGGCCAGCGCTGCGAACTTTGATTTCTTCGAGAACCAAATTGGATGCTGCTACTAAAGGTTCAATCGCCTGTTGTAAGCGCTCGGTATTTACCTGTGCCATCTGCACTCCAATTTCAATTTTATGGTTCTGTTGTGTTTTAGGTTGTAGTCGCAATAGTAAACCAAAATCTTGCTAACTCAGAATTCCCCATCCGAGTTTGAAAATGAGCGCCCCAATGACAGCGAGCACGACCTTTCGAACAAATTCCGACCCACGCGCGATCGCCATCTTGGAGCCAATGACACCGCCAATCAGGTTGGCGCATCCCATGAGCAATCCGACAGCAATCACAATATGGCCGCCCATAGCGAAGGTGATGATGGCCGCAAGATTTGTGGCGACATTGACGAATTTGGCTGTCGCCGAAGCGCGCAGAAAGCTGAATCCGAAAAGTTGCACAAGTGCGGCGAGTAGAAAGATCCCAGTACCCGGTCCAATCAAGCCGTCATAAAAACCGATGGCGCCACCAATGAGGATCGGCAAGATAAAGGAATGTTGCGGCGTTTCATGATCAGCTACTTCTCGCAAACCGCGAGTGGGATTTTTCCACGTCAACACCCACACACCGGCAAGCAACACGACAACGATTGGTCGCAAGATTGAGGTGTTGAGCCCAGTCGCGAGCAGTGCGCCGAAAGCTGAGCCAATAAACGCTGCAGTCATCATTGGCTTGAGAGTCTTTTTCGGTGGTGCAATTGTGCGGGCGTAATTTGCCGCGGCTGCAGTGGTGCCGACAATTGCAGAAATCTTGCTCGTGCCCATCGCCGCGGCAGTAGCACCTTGCGGAAATATAAGAAGAATTACTGGCAATTGAATCAGCCCGCCGCCACCACCGATAGCGTCGAGCCAGCCAGCAGCAAGTGCTGCCAAGCACAAGAGCGCGATAGACCAGACGGAAAGATCCAGCATTAGTTGAACGCCTGCTTCTGCCATTGTCGAACGTAATCAAAAACTTCACCAAGCCGAGAAATGATGGCATCTGGTTGGGTTTCAGTTTCAACAAGTTCATGTTCACGATGAAGTGAATGCGGAATAAAAATAGCTTTCATTCCAACACTCTTCGCACCATGCACGTCATCCCACAAACGATCTCCGACAAACACCACTTCAGCGGGATCGGTAATTGCGAGTGCAGTCATCACTGCGGAGAATGCGTCAGCATGTGGTTTGCCGACTGGAAGTTCTGACGTATAAACACCTGCATCAATGAATTCAAGCAATCCATCGCGATGAAAAATTTCTTCGTGATGTTCGCGGCTCCACATCGTGTTGGACAGAACTCCAATTTTGATTCCACGTTCCTTCAGTGCACGCATTAATGAAAGCGCGTCTGGATCTGCAAAAGTGTGGGGTTGCCAAAAATCTAAATAGTGTTGATACGCAGTGGCGAAATGAGGTGCATTGATATCGACTCCGCACGATTGCAAAATTGCTGTCTGCGCGCCAGTGGACTCAGCCCCCTCAGTAACACGTTGCACTTCCCAACGCTTTTCTTCGGCTTCGAAGAGGGCGGCAGCAAGATCTGCCGCGCGCGTTGGGTCATAGATTTCTGCGAAGGCGTACCACTGAGATTTCAAATCAATCTGATGCCATGGAGTGAGAGTGCCACCCCAATCGAATACGACGGCACTGATTGTCACGATGAGGAGACCACAGCCCGTAAATGGCTCACTGCATCAGAGACGGCAATCTCTGACTTTTCTCCGCTAGCGCGATCCTTCACTTCAACTTTGCCGTCAGCAAGAAGTTTGCCAACGACGACAATGGTTGGGATGCCAAGCAATTCTGCATCATTGAATTTCACACCAGCAGATGCGCCGCGACGATCATCAAATAGCACACGCACGCCTGCTGCTTCTAAATCCACTGCGAGTTTTTCTGCAGCGGCAAACACTTCATCTTCTTTGCCAGTAGCGACGAGATGAACATCTGCTGGTGCAATTTCGCGTGGCCAGACCAAACCTTTTTCATCATGATGCTGCTCAGCCACAGTTGCAACCGCGCGCGACACACCAACGCCATATGAACCCATAGTGACCACAACTTTTTCGCCCTTTTCATCAAGGACAGTGAGATCAAGAGCTTGGGCATATTTGCGACCAAGTTGGAAGATGTGGCCGATTTCGATACCGCGTGCAGCAGTCAGCACACCGCCGCAGCCGGCTGAACATGCGTCGCCTTCCAAAACTTCTGCAGCTTCGATGGTGCCATCGGCAGAAAAATCACGGCCAGCGGTGAGTTCAAACACGTGCTTGTTGTATTCATTCGCGCCAGTAATCCAGCGGGTGCCAGCAACTACACGTGGGTCAAGCAGGTAGCGAATGCCACTTGCGTTCTTCTCCCCCAAAATCTGCGGTCCGATGTAGCCCTTTTTGAGCAGAGGGTGCTTTTTGAAATCTTCTTCTTCAAAAGCAGAAACTTCTGCTGGATGAACCGCAGATTCAAGACGCTTCATATCAACTTCGCGATTGCCAGGTAAGCCCACTGCCAACACTGATGTCGAACCATCTGGCATGGTCAACTTGAAGACAACATTCTTCAAAGTATCGGCTGCTGTCCACTGACGATCCGCACGCTTGAGGTCATCGCGAGTGTTTGCCAAATCAACAAGTGAATCAATCGTGGGAGTCTTTGGAGTATCTTCAACATGCGCAGCAGGTGCATTCGTGAAATCAATGGCAGCAGGAGCCGCAGTAGTCACTGCCTCGACGTTTGCTGCGAAGCCGCACGTTGTGCAGCGAACGAAGGTGTCTTCACCGGTGTCGCAATAGGCAAGGAACTCTTCTGACTTGCTACCACCCATTGCGCCAGACATTGCAGAAACAATGACGTAGTTGAGTTTCAATCGATCGAAAAGCGAGATATACGCGTCGCGATGAGCGAGGTATGAAGTTTCGAGACCTGCATCATCAATATCGAAGGAATATGAATCCTTCATCACGAATTCACGACCGCGCAAAATGCCAGCACGTGGTCGAGCTTCATCGCGGTACTTCGTCTGGATTTGATAAATCCGAAGAGGCAAATCCTTGTAGGAGGAATACTCGCCTTTGACCATCAACGTAAAGACTTCTTCGTGGGTTGGCCCAAGCAAGTAATCATTCTTACGACGATCCTGAAGGCGGAAAAGGTTGTCTCCGTACTCAACCCAACGATTTGTTGCTTCGTAAGCCTCGCGTGGAAGCAACGCTGGGAAGTGGACTTCCTGAAAACCCGCGTTGTCCATTTCTTCGCGGACGATGCGTTCAATGTTGCGGTACACCAAGTACCCCAATGGCAACCAAGAGAAAACACCTGGAGCGATGCGTCGCACCATGCCTGCGCGGACTAGCAATTTGTGGCTAGGCACCTCGGCATCGGCTGGATCCTCGCGAAGAGTGCGAAGAAACAGGGTGGACATCCGCAACACGGGAGTTCCTTTCGTCGGTTGGGGGCAAACCCTACCCGCAGGACCTAGAAGAAAATCGTGGCGAATTCATCAATCTGCTCGAAGCCCACCGAGGCGTAGGTGCGGCGGGCTGGGTGGTTGAAATCGTTGACATACAAGCCGACGGTTTGCGCAATGTCACGTTGGATGAGATCCACAGCGCTTGCCACCAGAGAGGGAGCGAGTCCTTGACCGCGCACATCTGGATGCAACCACACGCCTTGAATCTGACAAATACCCTGCGAGATTGCACCAACATCGAGCTTGAACAACGTGTTGCCTGAAGAATCAAACCAACCAAATCCGCGACCAGAGTTGAGCGTTTCAAGAACTCTGGCTCGATAAGCAGCGGGACCATGTGCGACCGGATCCATTTCAACTTCAGATCGAAACATTTCGACTGATGCAGTGAAATAGGAATCAAGATCCTGTGCGGTTGCTTGTCTTAAGTGTGCATGCCGAGCGATGTCACGCACTGTCGTCAATGCCAAATATGGTTGATGTTCACGAATGATTCGCGCAGGGCCATGAGTCATGGCAATTGAATGCCACAAATCCAACGCCTGCTGGCGGTGTCCGACGATTGAAGAAAAAGTTCTGGTGCGACGCCGCATTTCGAAACCAAATGCTGACGTTGCAGCATCGGTCAATGTCACTGGCACGAGATTTGATCCGACGAAGAGTGCGCTTTGCAAGTGATTGCCATTGAAATATCCAAGGACTTCTCCAGCAGAAGATTGCAAGGCGCCCTCATCGATACGCGACGATGCAAAAACGTGTGATGCAGGATTTACTGCAAGAAGCGCTCGTAACGCAGGTGCGTCGCTTGGATTGAGTCGGCGCACGTTAAGCGATGGTGACGGTCGGCGATCCTGATTCGCCAGCCATTGATGCTGCAAGCTTGTTGGCTTCGTCAATCAACGTCTGAACGATTTCAGATTCAGGAACGGTCTTGACCACTTCGCCTTTGACGAAGATTTGGCCTTTGCCGTTGCCACTCGCGACACCGAGATCTGCTTCGCGAGCTTCACCAGGACCATTCACTACACATCCCATCACGGCGACCCGCAAAGGAAAATCCATTCCCTGCAAGCCTTCCGTGACATCGTTTGCCAACTTGTAAACATCTACCTGAGCGCGACCGCACGATGGGCACGACACAATTTCAAGTCCGCGACGACGCAAGTTGAGAGATTCCAAAATTTGCAATCCAACTTTGACTTCTTCAACAGGAGGTGCTGAGAGTGACACACGAATCGTGTCACCGATTCCCTTGGACAACAAAGCACCAAAAGCAACAGCCGATTTGATGGTTCCCTGGAAAGCTGGACCGGCTTCGGTAACACCGAGATGCAACGGGTAGTTGCACTGCTCAGAAAGAAGTTCATACGCACGCACCATGACAACAGGGTCATGATGTTTTACTGAAATCTTGATGTCTTGAAAACCATGCTCTTCAAAAAGGCTGGCTTCCCAGAGCGCCGACTCGACCAAAGCTTCGGGAGTTGCTTTTCCATACTTCTTGAGCAAACGCGGGTCGAGGGAACCTGCGTTGACGCCAATGCGAATTGGAGTGCCATGATCTTTTGCGGCTTGCGCGATTTCTTTGACCTTGTCATCAAACTGCTTGATGTTGCCTGGGTTCACGCGAACGCCCGCACATCCAGCTTCAATTGCAGCGAAGACATATTTCGGCTGAAAGTGAATGTCTGCAATAACAGGAATGCCTGACTTCTTAGCGATAGCAGGAAGTGCATCAGCATCATCCTGGCTCGGCACGGCAACGCGCACAACTTGGCATCCAGACGCGGTGAGTTCCGCAATTTGCTGGAGAGTCGAGTTGATGTCTGCCGTAAGAGTGGTGGCCATGGACTGCACACTGATTGGCGCATCTCCGCCCACTTCGACTGGATGCGTGTGGTGCTTCAGGACAATCTTGCGAGTATTGCGACGCGGAGCCAACACTGGTGCTGGCATTTGAGGCATTCCCAGATTCACAGTCATGGGCAAAGTATCTCGCTTTTAGTAGCCAAGCGAGATGGGAGCCACAAAGTCGGCCACAATCACAAGCAGACCAGAGAGCAAGAGCACAGCGCTGACTACGTAGGTCAGCGGAAGTAGTCTCGCGACGTCCACAGGACCGGGATCACCTGTGCGTCGAAGCCGCGCCACTCTCCTGCGAGCACCCTCGTAGATAGCAGCGGCCGCATGACCGCCATCTAGTGGCGGTAGTGGCACAAGGTTGAACAGAAAAAGGAATAAGTTGAGCGATGCCGCCATTCCTAAAATTTCTTGCACTTTGAGTGATACTTCAAGATCACTGGCCACTACTTCACCACTCAACCGAGAAATCCCCACAACGCTTATCGGACCATCGGTCTTGCGTTGATTACCCGAGAGCAAGTCACTTCCAAGTTGGTACAACTTTTGCGGAAAGGACAACAGGGCTTTGCCCGAATCAATAGACATCGTCCACATAATTCCTGGGATGTCACTGAGCGGAAGTGGTTCGAGTTTCGCACCCGCAACGAAGCCAAGGAGCGGACGATGTTCGAAAGTGCCGAGCGACTTCCCTTGCTCGTCGTACTGTTCGATAAGCGCATCAGCAAATACCAACGTGAAAGTCTTTCGGCCCAACTTCGTGTCCATCACAAGGGTGGTTGATTCACCAGCAGCATGTGTACGCAACTGAGTCACCACTTCTTCGTATGTTGAAGTCTTGACACCATCAACCGAGACAAAGGTGTCCCCCACCGCAATTCCGGCTTTGGCAGCGGGACTTTCTTCGCTATCAATGCACCCTGCAATTCCTGCAGTACCGGCTGGATTTGTTTTCGACGGCACGCAAGGGATAACCCCGCCAACGGTGTTTGCAGCAACCGAAACTCCTATGCCGCTGAAAACAACGGCAAAAAGAATCGCGGACAAGAAAAGATTCATCAGCGGCCCACCTGTCATGACGACCAGCCGCCTAGGGACAGACAAGCGATAGAAAGTTCTGTCGCGATCCGCTTCTCCGATTTCGGATTCACTGTGTTCGCGAGCGTCATCTATCAGTCGTGCAAAACGACCGCCCATGCTCACAGAGCCTTCGCGTGCCGGTGGAAACATGCCAATCATCCGGATAAAGCCACCAAGAGGAATGAGTTTGATGTGGTACTTCGTTTCACCGCGTTGGGTTTTGAAGATTGTTGGACCAAAACCAATCGCGTAGTCGATCACTTTGACGCCAAACTTTTTCGCAGGAACCAAATGGCCAATTTCGTGTAATCCGATTGATAAACCAATGAGGACTAACAAAATGATGATGCCAAGAAATTCGAGCACGACTACCTCCACTGCGAAGTAAACCCGAAGCCACTGACCTATGCAGTGTGGGCGCCCCGGAACCTTGCACAGAACAGTTTCAGTCATAGGCTTGTCGTCATGAGCAGTGAAACCAATGGCGGTCTCCCGCAGCAACGTCGGATTGTGACCGAAATCCCCGGTCCAAAATCCACCGAACTCCTCGCACGTCGTCAAGCGGCCGTGAGCGCGGGCGTCAGTGGCATGATGCCTGTGTTTGCAGTAGCTGCACAAGGTGGCGTCATTGTTGATGTTGATGGAAATTCGTTCATTGATCTCGGTGCTGGTATTGCGGTGACGAATGTCGGCAACAGCGCGCCAGAAGTTGTCAAGGAAATTACAGCGCAGGCAGCTGCATTCACCCACACATGTTTCATGGTGACTCCCTATGAAGGCTATGTAGAAGTTTGCGAACTACTCAATGAATTAACGCCGGGAAAGCACGCCAAAAAGTCTGCTCTCTTTAATAGCGGCGCAGAAGCCGTGGAAAACGCCGTAAAGATTGCTCGCTCGTACACAAAGCGCCAAGCAATTGTTGTTTTCGAACATGGCTATCACGGTCGTACAAATATGACGATGGCAATGACGGCGAAAAACATGCCATACAAGCAAGGTTTCGGCCCATTTGCTTCTGAGGTTTACCGAGTACCTGTCGCCTATCCATTCCATGACCAACGCACCGGTGCAGAAGTTGCTGCAGAAACAATTTCACGCATCGAAAAAGAAATCGGCGGTGCGAATGTTGCAGCGATTGTGATCGAACCGATTCAAGGTGAAGGTGGATTCATTGCTCCGACCAAAGGTTTCTTGCCAGCAATTGTGAAATATGCAAATGACAATGGGATTGTTTTTGTCGCTGATGAAATTCAAACTGGATTTTGCCGAACCGGCCAGTGGTTTGCCTGTGAAGATGAAGGCATCGTGCCCGATTTGATTACTACCGCAAAAGGCATTGCTGGCGGATTACCACTCGCTGGTGTCACTGGTCGCGCTGACATTATGGATTCAGTTCACACTGGTGGACTCGGTGGAACGTACGGTGGCAATCCAGTGGCTTGTGCCGCTGCTATTGGTTCGATTCGAACCATGAAGCAACTCGATCTCAACGCACGCGCGCGCCATATTGAAGCTCTGATGAAACCGCGGCTCGAAAAGATGAAAGCAGCCGTTCCTGCCATTGGAGACATTCGCGGCCGTGGCGCAATGATTGCGATTGAACTGGTCAAACCGGGCACTAAAGAACCGAATGCAGAAATTACTGGTGCTGTTGCAAAGGCGTGTCACATGGCCGGTGTCGTCATTTTGACTGCAGGCACCTACGGAAATGTGATTCGATTCTTGCCACCACTCACTATTGGCGATGACTTGCTACTCGAAGCTCTTGATGTTCTCGAAGAACAATTCGTCACACTGTCGAAGTAATTAACGACCATCGAGCAACGGCTGGCGTGGATCCCACGACTGGCCGTTTGCTGTATCGCGACGGCGGCGACTAATGGCAGAAACTGCTTCTAGAGCGACCCTATTTGCCAACATCACAGTGATGTCTGCATGGTCATAACTCGGAGCTACTTCAACAATGTCCATTCCAACGACTGGGGTTTCGTAGCAGATACGACGTACGGCATCGAGTAATTGGCGCGATGTAAGACCGCCCGGCTCTGGTGTTCCAGTGCCTGGCGCATGTCCTGGATCGACCACATCAACGTCTACAGAGACATAGACGCCATCAGTATCCGTCATTGCAATCTTGATTGCTTCTGAGAGACATTCTTCAAATCCGCGAGCAACAATCTCGGTCATCTCGAACGAGCGCATACCTTGTTGCGCCATCCATTCGAGTGTTTCATCTTCTGGCCAGTATCCGCGCAGACCAACTTGCAAAAAGTGTGTGCCTTTCACTGCACCAGATTCGAGCAAGCGACGCATTGGCTGACCGTGACCAATCAACGAACCAAAGGTGATATCGCCAGTGTCTGCATGCGCATCAAAGTGAATGACCCCAACGCGACCCCAACCCACTGCTTTTGCAACGCCAGTGACATTTGGCCATGTCACTGTGTGATCGCCACCAAGGATCAGTGGGATGGCGCCAGCGGTAGCCACTTTCTCCACCACTTCTTCAAGCGCTTTGCATGATGTCACAGCATCACCGGAAAACATTTCAACGTCGCCACCATCGACAACTGTGAGATCTTTCAAACCATCGGTGCGCATTGCAAGTGATGGACGGGAACCGTCGTGAGGCAAGTAGTCAGTGCCGCGGATTGCAGACGGTCCAAGCCGTGCACCCGCGCGATAGGACGTGCCACCATCAAAAGGGGCACCGATAATCACGACATCGGCAGCACTCAGTGCCGCTGCATCATCAAAATCAACTTCAGGAACGCCCAGGAAAGTGATGTTGGGACCGAACTGTGCTCCATAACGCGTCATACCCTGAGGGTAGCGCGACATTGAGCTGTCTGTGGGTTAGCCTGCTCCAATCGTTGTCACAGAAGTTTCAATCAGAAACTTGAGAACGGTCGCAGCATCCGGAGGACCCGGGGCGATTTCAGTTGGAAAGGGATTGGTGGGACGCAACCCGTCGGTTGCCATCAATCCTGCAACACCAGCAAAAGCCTCCTTATTCGCACTCCGGAAAGCACTCAGATGTTTCGAAAAGAACCACGACAACATGTTTTACCATCGCTCAGCGATGTGACTCTGTATCCCTACTGGCTAGATGACACGCAAGCGCCAGAAACTCAATCCATTCTCACTCAACACGAAGAGACCGATCTGCTCGTCGTGGGAGCCGGTTTCACTGGACTTTGGACAGCTCTGCTAGCAAAAGAACGTGACCCGCAACGGCAGGTAATAGTGATTGATGCTGGTGAATCAGCTCACGCAGCATCCGGTCGCAATGGCGGTTTCGTACACGCAACATTGACGCATGGTTTTCAAAATGGATTCAACCGTTGGCCAGAAGAACTTTCACGGATTACCGCAATGGGTCATGAAAACTTTCGGGAAATTGAAAACGCAATTCAGCGATACGGCATTCAGTGCGACTGGAAAGTCACTGGCGAACTCGAAGTTGCATCGTATGTACATGAAGCAGAGGAACTCAAAGACCGTCCGGCCATTGCGGCGCAGTTTGGTGACATATTCGAATGGCTTGATGAAGAACAGGTTCGAGCCCGCGTTGACTCTCCCACTTTTCGTGGTGCGCTTTTTGAACGCGAAGGAGTTGCTCTCGTCGATCCCGCACAACTTGCCTGGGGTCTTCGAAAAGCTTGTCTCTCACTTGGTGTGATGATCTTCGAAAATTCAAAAGTGGAATCTCTCACTGATAATGGTGCTTCAGTTGTCGCGAATACAGCGCTCGGAAGTATCTCTGCTCGACGCGTTGCTTTGGCTACCAATGCATTTCCATCTTTTGTACCAAAAGTGCGGCGACGAATTGTTCCCGTGTATGACTATGTCCTCACCACACAACCACTTTCAGATTCCCAATGGCGCGATATTCGATGGGATGGACACGAAGGTGTCACTGATGCAGGTAATCAATTCCATTACTATCGTCGCACAGCCGACAATCGAATTCTTTGGGGCGGCTATGACGCGATTTATCACGCGCGCAATGGAATCGGTCCGCAGTTTGAAAATGAACCAGCTTCCTATGCATTGCTCGCTGATCACTTCTTTGAAGTGTTTCCACAATTAGAAGGCCTAAAGTTTTCTCACGCCTGGGGCGGTGCTATCGATACATGTTCGCGATTTTCGCCGTTTTGGGGAACAACCCACGCTGGCAAGACGGCTTATGTTGCTGGTTTCACAGGACTCGGAGTAGGTGCCAGCCGGTTTGGCGCTTCGACCATGCTCGACTTTCTCGATGACATCGACAGTGAAGCGCGCTCGTTGCGCATGGTGCAAACCCAACCCGTGCCATTTCCACCTGAACCTTTTCGGTCTGCGGCAATTGGATTGACGCGCTGGTCGTTGCAGCGTGC
>JBEGON010000022.1:0-4445 GCA_041181965.1 Actinomycetota bacterium | reverse complement strand
TGATCGCGAGGGGTGTCATCAAATCCGCCTTGGTCACCGTTGGTGAGCAAGCAGTAATGAACCTCAATGCCCAGCGACGACCAGTGCGCGATAGTTCCGCCAGCACCAAAATCAGCATCATCAGGATGCGCGGTGACGATCAGTACGCGTTCAACAGCAGATTCTTCGAGCATGATTTCTCCTCAGTCAGCGGCACATCGTAGGTGCGAATGGCCACGCGAGGGGTGTCAGTCCGCTCTCTAGAATTCGCTGAATGAGCGCAGGTTTTGACGGTACTTTGTTTGGCGGAGATCCCTCGTCAGCTTGCCTCGATGGACTCAACCCACAACAGCGTGCCGCTGTCGAACATTTCGGTTCACCACTCCTCATTGTGGCTGGTGCAGGTTCTGGCAAGACTCGAGTTTTGACTCGACGCATTGCTTATCTCTTGGCCACTGGTCGCGCACATGCCAACGAAATTTTGGCAATCACCTTCACCAACAAGGCTGCTGCTGAAATGCGCGAACGCGTTGCTGATCTGACAGGGCCGGCAGCTCGAGCAATGGTGGTCTCAACTTTCCATAGTGCGTGCGCTCGCTTTTTGCGCCGTGATGCGGAACGCATCGGCTACAGCAACACATTCGCTATCTACGACATGGATGACGCTCAGGCTTTGTTGAAGCGCGTGATTGAAGCACTCGAACTCGATATCAAACGCTACAAACCGCGTGCGATGGCTGTGGCAATTTCGAATTACAAAAACGAACTCATTGGGCCAGCAGAAGCGGCAACTCGTGCGACGAATTATCAGCAGCAGCGCGAAGCTGAAATTTATGCCGAGTACCAAAAGCGCTTGGTCGCGGCGAATGCAATGGATTTCGATGATTTGATTGGAAATATGGTTTTGCTGCTTCAAAAGCACGCTGATGTTGCCGAGCGTTATCGCGCGCGATTCCGTCACGTGTTGGTTGACGAATATCAGGATACAAACGTTGCGCAGTACCAATTGATTCGTGAGTTAGTCGGGGTTGGCACAGACAAAATGGGCGAACTTTGTGTAGTCGGCGACGCCGATCAGTCAATCTATGCATTTCGTGGTGCGACGATTCGCAACATTGACGAATTCGAACGCGATTTCCCAAGTGCGACCACAATTTTGCTCGAACAAAATTACCGTTCCACCCAGAATATTCTTTCCGCGGCGAATGCGGTGATCGCAAAAAACAAAGGCCGACGCGAAAAGCGTTTGTGGAGTGAAGCTGGTGACGGCGATCCCATTCGCGTGTATGTCGCAGACAATCCAGGTGATGAAGCGGCTTACATTGTCGGCGAGGCCCGTTCACTTGAAGGTCGTGAGGGCTATCGACTCGGCGATATGGCGGTGTTTTATCGCACTAACGCGCAGTCTCAACCCATTGAAGCCCAGCTTGTGAAATTCGGCATTCCTTACAAGGTGGTTGGCGGCACTCGTTTCTACGAGCGCAAGGAAATTAAAGATGCACTCGCATACCTTCGCGTCATCAACAATCCTTCGGATGAAGTTGCGCTTCGTCGCATTATGAATGTGCCCCGTCGCGGTATTGGTGACAAGGCAGAAGCGGCAATGGACGACTATGCGGTTCGACATGGACTGAGCCTGTACGACACCATGTTCATGATCAATAGCGTTTCTGGTGTTCAACAGCGAACTGCAGCTGCAATCAATCAGTTCACCGAATTGATTACGAATTTGCGGACTTTGGTTGAAGCAGGCGAAGGACCAGCGGTGATTTTGGCTGCAGTACTTGAACAGTCGGGTTACCTTGAAGAACTTCAAAAGAGCGATGATCCGCAAGATGAAAGTCGTGTCGAAAACTTGGGACAGCTCGAAACTGTCGCCGCGGAATTCGAAGAAGAATCTGAAGAGGGCGACGACACCTCGCTTCTCGGTTTTCTTGAGCGCGTAGCGCTTGTTGCTGATGCAGATCAAATTCCTGATAGCGGTGAAGGTCAGATCACATTGATGACGTTGCACACTGCCAAAGGTTTGGAATTTCCTGTTGTGTTTCTGACCGGCCTTGAAGAAGGTGTTTTCCCTCACTCGCGTTCGTTTGAAGATCCAAGTGAGATGGAAGAAGAACGACGGCTTGCTTATGTTGGCCTCACCCGTGCACGTAAACGTTTGTATTTGAGTTATGCGCTGTCACGTCCAATGTGGGGTCAAGAGATGGGCGGAGTTGCATCCCGCTTTATGCGAGAAATCCCCGCTGATTTGTTGTCCTGGATGCGCGGAGGTCCAGACGACGACATTCTCGGAAAGCCGATTTCTAAAGGTGGTTATGGAAGCACGCCGTCAGTAGGCGGTTTATTGAAGCAACGAACTCCTGAAGACGCTGCCAAAGAATTCGATTTGGCGCCTGGTGATCGCGTGATTCATGACCAATTCGGTATGGGCAAAGTTGTATCAATCGCAGGCACTGGAGCAAATGCTCAGGTCACGATCGACTTTGGTGGCCAGTATGGGCAGAAGCGCTTATTGCTTCGCTACAGCCCAGTCACAAAACTCTAAGAAGGCCGGCGAATCGACACCGGACGCATGGTGTCGGAAAAAAAGTCGTTACCTTTGTCATCGACGACGACGAATGCAGGGAAATCCTTCACGTCAATCTTCCATACGGCTTCCATGCCGAGGTCTTCGAAGTCGAGAACTTCCACTTTGGTGATGTTGTCCTGCGCGAGAATCGCAGCCGGACCACCAATAGACCCGAGGTAAAAGCCACCGTTGTCTTTACACGCAGTTGTTACTGCTGCAGAGCGGTTGCCTTTGGCGAGCATGATGAAAGAACCTCCAGCCTTCTGGAAGCGATCGACGTATGCGTCCATGCGTCCTGCGGTTGTCGGACCAAATGAGCCAGACGCATAACCTTCAGGAGTTTTCGCGGGTCCGGCGTAGTACACCGCGTAATCCTTGAAGTATTGCGGAAGTTCTTTGCCCGCTTCAAGCATCTGCAAAACGCGAGCGTGCGCGCTGTCACGGGCAACAATCATCGAGCCAGTGAGTGAGACTCGAGTCTTTACTGGAAGTTTTGAAAGTTGCGCGCGAACAGCATCCATTGGTTGGTTCAAATCAATCCGCACAACGTCATCAGACAGCGTGTGTTCATGAACCTCTGGCAAGTATTTCGCAGGATCGGTTTCGAGCTGTTCGAGGAAAACACCTTCTGGCGTGATTTTTGCAAATGCTTGGCGGTCTGCTGCGCATGAAACGGAAATTGCTACAGGGCACGAAGCTCCGTGACGTGGCAAGCGGATAACTCGCACATCGTGACAGAAGTATTTACCGCCGAATTGTGCGCCAATGCCAAACTCTTGAGTGAGTTTGAGAACTTGCGCTTCCATGTCGAGATCGCGGTATCCGTGCCAGGAATCTGTCGGCTGCGTTGGCAAATCGTCGAGTGCCCGAGCAGACGCATATTTGGCTGTTTTTAAGGCAAATTCAGCGCTGGTTCCACCCACGACAATGGCAAGGTGATACGGAGGGCAAGCACTGGTTCCGATTGCACGAAGTTTTTCGTCGAGGAAATTCATAAAGCTCGTGGGATTGAGCAATGCTTTGGTTTCTTGGAAGAGGTAACTCTTGTTGGCGCTTCCGCCGCCTTTCGCCATGAAGAACAATTCATATTCAAGTTCATGTCCAGGCTTAGTATCGAAACCGATTTCGATTTGAGCCGGAAGATTTGAGCCAGTGTTCTTCTCTTCAAACATGCTCGTCGGTGAGACTTGTGAATAGCGAAGGTTGAGATGTTGGTATGCATCGAAAATGCCACGCGCGATCCATTCTTCGTCGCGAGCATCGGTGATCACATTCGCACCGCGCTTGCCACTCACAATTGCAGTACCTGTGTCTTGGCACATCGGTAAAACTCCACCGGCAGATACGTTTGCGTTTTTCAAAAGATCGAGCGCCACAAATTTGTCGTTACCTGATGCCTCAGGATCTTTCAGAATTTTGGCAACTTGTTCGAGGTGACCTGGGCGCAATAGATGTTGAATATCGCGAATCGCTAATTCAGTGACCATCTGTAGAACTTTGGGGTCTACTTTCAAGAACGTGCGATCTCCAAGCGTGACCACTTCCACGCCTTCGCGCGTAACGAGGCGGTACGGGACGCCGTCATTGTTGGTGGGCAGCAAGTCTGAGTACACGAATTCGGCCATGGCTCAAGGTTACGCGTCGCGAGATGAGGTCGCTGCGCGAACACCGCCGCTATCCGTGAGAATTCGCCCGTGGCTAAGAAGCGTGGACGTGAAACAGCACTCGACATGCTGCGTTCGATGGCAGTGCTCTTTGTCTTCATCGCATTCATTTTGTTGGTCACCTGGCGTCCATGGGTGAGTTCGTCCAAAGAAGCGATCGATTACCGAGGCACTGCGATTGCAGCTGAAAAGGTGGTCGGCTTCAACGTGAAGGTGCCGACGTTGCCATC
>JBEGON010000021.1:0-4229 GCA_041181965.1 Actinomycetota bacterium | reverse complement strand
TCGAGTGAATCGAAAACTAAACCAAAAGTTTCTTGGGTACGGCGGGCTGGTGAAACCAAAACTAGATCCATCAACAATCCATGAGCCTCAATCGCAGCAGCTACCGCGACGCAATCGCGCTGACCGCGTGAATTCAATGGTCGCTCTAAATCAGCAGTATCAGCTGGCCACTCACTTTTTGCGTGACGGAGCAAAACCAAGGTAGGCATATCAGCCGCCTACAGCGTGGACTCCACCATCGCAATGCACGATCTCGCCGGTGGTAGCAGGGAACCAATCACTCATCAAGCCAATGCATGTGCGCGCAGAAGGTTCCGTATCCTGCAAATCCCACCCTAGTGGTGCACGTTGTGACCATAATTCATCAAAAACTTCGAATGCAGGAATGCTTCGTGCGGCCATGGTTGCGATTGGACCAGCTGCTACAAGATTGCAGCGAATGCCTTGTGGACCAAGTTCACGAGCCAAGTAACGGTTGCATGATTCGAATGCCGCTTTTGCTACACCCATCCAGTCATATTTAGGCCAAGCAACAGTGGCATCGAAAGTGAGCCCCACGATGGAACTTCCTGCTGACATTAATGGCAAACATGCGGCAGCCAACGCCTTCAACGAGTAAGCAGAAACATGCACCGCAACGGAAACATCTTCCCATGTTGTGTTCATAAAGTTGCCACCCAGAGCAGTTTGCGGTGCAAAGCCGATTGAATGCAGTACGCCATCTAGGCCATCCACATGCTCACGCAGGTTCGCAGCTAAACCATCAAGTTGTTCTTGATTGGTGACATCAAGTTCGATCACTGGCGCCGGCTTTGGCAACTTTGCTGCCACTTTGGTGGTCAAGGACAAACCGCGCCCAAAGCCAGTCAGAATGACGGTTGCGCCTTCTTCTTGTGCCAAACGTGCCACTTCATATGCGATTGATTTTTCGGTGATGACACCCGTTACCAAAATTCGCTTGCCTTCAAGAATTCCCATTATTTAATGTCCCATTCCTAATCCACCATCAACCGGAATTAGTGCTCCGGTGATGTACGAAGCCGACTCCGAAGCCACAAAAAAGGTCACGCCTGCAATTTCATCGACACTGGCATATCGTCCCAGTGGAACATTTGCGACGATTGATTTCTTCTGATCATCTGTTAAAACTGCCGTCATATCAGTATCAACAAATCCTGGAGCAATCACATTTGCGGTGATACCGCGGCCACCCAATTCACGGGCCATACTGCGAGCGGCACCGACCAACGCACTTTTACTCGCTGAATAATTCACCTGTCCAGCGCTTCCCAACATTCCTACGACGGAACCGATGAAAATAAGTCGGCCTTTGCGAAGTTTGAGCATCGCTTTTGCTGCACGCCGAGCAATCCGGAGTGCACCGAAAAGATTGGTGTTCAGAACCTGATCGATGTCATCATCGCTCATCCGCAGCAGCAAAGTGTCTTTCGTTACGCCAGCGTTGGCCACAACCACCTCTGCGGGCCCGAATGACGCCTCAACGGCATCAAAGGCGGCCTCAACTGACTCCGTTGAACTGACGTCGCATACGAACCCCGTGCAGCCTTCTGGGGCTTCCCCTGAGCGGCTTAAGACCGCAACCTGATCGCCTGAAGCGGCGAAACGCGAAGCGATAGCGGCACCAATTCCTCGGTTACCACCCGTGACAATCACAACCCGGCTCATCAGCCCTCCTAGCGGGAGCGAGGGTAATGGCTACCCGAGCGTAAAAAGGCATCTAATCGCCTAAAGGAGCTCTTTTCCGCTTTCCATATAGCCCGACGTTGATGAACGCCTCCCGCTTTCTCGACCCGCATTTGCGATCACAACGGCGACCCATGGCAATACCAGTGAAGCACTCAAGAGCGTCCATCTGAGCCAACCATCAGTCACAATGGCTGCAACAAATGTCACCATACGAAAGCCCATTGAAATCAGATAGCGACGTGAGCGCTGCGTCTGTTCAGTGGACAAAGAATCATTAACCGAAGAGATTGAAAATACTTCTGGTTTGCGAGGCACAGTAGAAGTCTAGAAGTATCGAAAGCTTTTCGCAGAGTATGTTTACGATTACCTATGACCCAAAGCCAATTCGTCAAGCGCATCATTGCATTGACAGTGGCTCTTATCGTGGTCGCTCCCCTGAGCGCCGTTGCTGCACAGTGGCAATGGCATCGACACATTGAACGTGATACCCGCAATTCATTGATTGCACACAATGCGATCCTTGACCCAATCCCATGGAACAGACTGCTGGACTCAAAAGTTGAACCGTCAATGGAATGGCGAACCGTGTCAGCAACAGGTCGTTTTGATAACAAGGCTCAAAAGCTTTGGAGAAAGCAACCACTCAATGGTGAACCTGGCTTCATCATGATTACGCCTTTCATCACCGACGACGGTTCCGTGTTGCTCATAGCCCGCGGTTGGATTGCGGCAGACGGAAGAGAGCCAGCATCCTCAGTCACGCTTTCTATTTCGGATGAACATCAAGAAATATCAGCACGTACCCGCATCTTGCCTACTGACAACTCAACTGATCCGACAGACCTACCCACGGGACAGACGAATTCACCGCGAACACTCTTGACATCTTCGACAGTCGACGGACTATTTGAATTGTTGTCCTCGAACACAACTCAACATCTCACACCAATCCCATTGCCAGAATTGGACTCAGGTCCACATGTGGGATACGTGGGCCAGTGGATCATCATTGGGTTGAGCGCCGTATTTGTGTACATCACAGTCTTGCGCAGACTACGTACGGAATATCAAGCGAGAGAAACTAAATCGGAATAACTTTCATTCCATAAATCTTCTACACCATCAGGCAAGAGGAGAACTCGCTCCGGATTGAGCGCCTCCACTGCACCTTCATCGTGAGTGACCAAGACAACGGCACCTTCGTAGGTAGACAAAGCACTAAGAATTTCTGCCCGGGACGCTGGATCTAAGTTGTTGGTGGGCTCATCAAGGAGCAAAACGTTTGCAGCGGAAACAACCAACGCTGCAAGCGCAAGTCGAGTCTTCTCGCCACCCGACAACACGCGAACTGGCTTGTAAACATCGTCTCCAACAAACAAGAAACTTCCGAGAACTTTGCGAACCTCTACTTCAGCCATATTCGGTGAATTCGAAATCATATTTTCGAGCACGGTTCGTTCCGCATCGAGTGTTTCGTGCTCCTGGGCGTAATAGCCAACACGCAGTCCATGCCCCGGTAGCACTTCGCCTGTGTCGGGAGTATCAACTCCGGCAAGAATTCGCAATAACGTAGTTTTTCCAGCGCCATTCAATCCAAGAATGACAACCCGAGATCCTCGGTCGATAGCTAGATCAACATCCGTGAAAATCTCTTGAGATCCATATGACCGAGATAATCCTTGTGCCGTAAGAGGTGTCTTTCCGCAGGCCGCCGGTGATGGAAAACGAAGTTTCGCCACTTTGTCTACCGAACGTTCTTCTTCAAGGCCGTCAAGCAATTTCTCAGCTCGCTTAAACATCACCTGCGCGGCAACAGCTTTTGTTGCTGAGGCGCGCATTCTTTCTGCTTGCGACCGAAGAGCAGCAGCCTGCTTCTCCGCATTAGCGCGTTCGCGCTTGCGACGACGTTCATCATTTTCACGCTGGGTGAGATACAACTTCCATTTCATGTTGTACACATCGAGAACGCCGCGATTTGCGTCAAGATAAAACACTCGGTTAACGATGGCTTCAAGCAAATGCACATCGTGACTAATGACAACTACACCGCCGGGGTAGTTTTGCAAGAAATTACGCAACCAAATGATGGAATCTGCGTCTAAGTGGTTTGTTGGCTCATCCAAGAGCAATGTTTCGGCACCGCTAAACAGAATACGCGCTAATTCGATACGACGACGTTGACCACCAGACAACGTATTGAGCTCTTGAGTAAGAACTCGCACTGGCAATCCAAGCGACGTTGCGATGGCAGAAGCTTCCGCCTCAGCTGCATAGCCACCTGCGGCAACAAACTCAGCTTCAGCATTTGCGTACCGTTTCATGGCACGTTCCAATTTTTCCATGTCACCGGAAGCCATAACGGCCTCAGCAGCTTGCATGCGTCTGACAATGTCATCAAGTCCGCGTGCCGAAAGAATGCGTTCGCGCGCAGTGATATTCAAATCCCCTGTGCGTGGATCTTGCGGCAAATATCCCACTGAATCACTGCGAGATACGGAACCGCCTGTGGATTGACCCTCCCC
>JBEGON010000020.1:0-8345 GCA_041181965.1 Actinomycetota bacterium | reverse complement strand
TTCGAACTTCCGACACACGGTTTAGGAAACCGTTGCTCTATCCCCTGAGCTACGAGGCCTTGCACTGGAGGTTTTACCTCGAGCGAAGTGACCTCAACCTACCTGCTGCTGCTTCGAGAATAAGTAGTGCTGCAAGCCGAACTGTGCGTTGATCTGATGAATCTGAAAGAGCATCAATCTCTGTGATGTCGAAAGCTTTAACATTGAGATGACCGCCAACAAGGCGCGCAGCAATGCGAAGTTCATCCGCACTGATACCGCCGGGTGCCGCGGCAGGACATGCTGGAACCACACTGCGATCGCAGACATCGACATCAATATCGACGTAGATGTCTTTGACGTTCTTGGTGAGTTTCGCAAGCGCTGAAGTAACGACAGCTTCAATTCCATCGTGTCGAATGTCTGCGCGAGAAACGACGGTAATTCCAAGTTCACGCGCGCGTGCTGCATATTCCGGAGAGTTAGAAAAATCTGCAATGCCAATCTGCACGATGTTTTCAGGCTTCAAGCCAGCTTGCACGAGACGAAATACAGGGGAGCCATTGCTGATGCCATCGCGCAAGTCAAAGTGTGCGTCGAAGGTGATGAGTCCAGCACTTGAAAGACCGTCGCCGAATAATCCATGCATCGCACTGTATGTAATCGAGTTATCTCCACCAAGTGCGCAGAGCAATGAATAATCTTGAGGAAGATTTTGAATGGCGTCACGTACACGCAATTCGCCCTCGAAGTGATCTGGACTTGCTACGTCACCGGCATCAAAGACTTTCAAATCATGGATGTCTTGTTGTGACTGGATGTCATAGGTCGAAAAACGCAGGAGCGCCTCGCGGATGGCTGCCGGAGTGTGATTCGCATTGGTTGGCGAAATCGAAGTTTCGTGCGCAGGAATTCCGAGCACGACGAGTTCCGCGCCCACCGATTTTCCGGAACTCAGCCAATGAGCAGCCCGCGGCCAGCGAGGGTCCTGCGGCAGACTCATTGCGTTCCTTTCGGCTTGAGCCTGAAGGGTAGCGAGCAGGGCGTGTCGGGTCGACCCCACTGTTGCTAATCCCAGTTGCTCCTAGTGAGATTGCCCCATGACTCAAGCACACAATGGCGTGCGCACCTTGACGGCTGCTCACGGTAATCAGTTGACCGCTCTCGGCTGGCAGCAAGAAGCGGCACTTCGCATGCTGCATAACAATCTTGATCCTGCAGTTGCTGAACATCCAGAAGAACTTATCGTGTACGGCGGCACCGGTAAAGCGGCTCGCAATTGGCAGAGCTTGGACGCGATCATTCGCACGTTGACAACACTTAAAAATGATGAAACCTTGCTTGTGCAATCTGGCAAGCCAGTGGCTGTCATTCAAACTCACGAGTGGGCACCGCGCGTTCTGCTCGCAAACTCCAATCTGGTTGGCGACTGGGCGAACTGGCCAGAATTTCGTCGTCTCGAACAACTTGGTCTCACTATGTACGGGCAGATGACGGCTGGTTCGTGGATCTACATTGGTACGCAAGGAATCTTGCAAGGCACTTACGAAACTTTTGCTGCGGTTGCTAATCAACATTTCAACGGAACTCTCGCTGGCACTCTCACAGTGACCGCTGGTTGTGGCGGCATGGGTGGCGCGCAACCACTTGCGGTCACGATGAATGACGGCACCTGTTTGATGATTGACGTTGATGAATCACGTTTGCGTCGTCGAATTGAAACTCGTTACCTCGACGAACTCGCTGACAATCTGGATGATGCGATAGAGCGGGTGTTGCGTTACAAGAAAGAGCGCAAGGGAATTTCTGTTGGTTTGGTAGGTAATGCCGCAACAGTTGTGACCGAACTTCTCAATCGCGATATTGATGTCGACATCGTGACGGACCAAACTTCTGCGCACGATCCGTTGTTCTATCTGCCAGAAGGCATGGAATTTTCTCAAATGCGCGCAGAAGCCGAACGCAACGCTGACGAATTCACCAAGAAGGCGCAAGCTTCAATGGCGAAACATGTTGCGGCGATGGTTGGCTTCATGGATAAAGGTGCAGTCGTTTTTGATTACGGCAATTCAATTCGTGATGAAGCTCGTAAAGGTGGTTTTGATCGCGCGTTTGATTTCCCAGGATTTATTCCGGCCTACATTCGCCCGTTGTTCTGTGAAGGTAAAGGCCCATTCCGTTGGGTAGCGCTCTCTGGTGATCCAAAAGATATTTATCGCACTGATCAAGAAATCTTGAAGTTGTTCCCAGAAAACGATCATCTTCGTCGTTGGATCAAGCTCGCACAAGAACGAGTTGAATTCCAAGGCTTGCCAGCGCGAATCTGCTGGTTGGGTTACGGCGAACGCGACAAAGCTGGTTTGGCATTCAACGAACTCGTTCGCACGGGCGAGGTCTCTGCACCGATTGTTATCGGTCGTGACCACCTCGACTGTGGTTCTGTTGCAAGTCCTTACCGTGAATCTGAAGCTATGAAAGATGGTTCCGATGCGATTGCAGACTGGCCGCTCCTCAACGCAATGGTCAATATTGCTTCTGGCGCGTCATGGGTTTCGATCCATCACGGTGGCGGTGTTGGTATTGGTCGTTCCATTCATGCGGGTCAAGTGAGTGTTGCAGACGGAACAGATTTGGCCGCGCAAAAACTTGTACGCGTTCTCACCAACGATCCAGGTATGGGCGTTATTCGTCACGTAGATGCAGGCTATGAAGAAGCGGTGGAAGTTGCACGGGAAAAACATGTGCATATTCCGATGATGGATTAACTGATGTCGCATTTGATTACCAACATCGGAAGTTTGGTGACGAATTCTTCCGAAGGTGAAGGCTTGCTCGGAGAAATCTCGCAGGCTGCTTTACTGATTGAAGAAGGAAAAGTTGCGTGGCTGGGTCGCATGGCAGACGCACCTGAAGCTATGCAGGTTACTGATGTTGCAGGGGCGGCGGTAATTCCAGGTTTTGTAGATAGTCATGCACATCTTGTTTTTGCGGGCGATCGCGCATTGGAATTCGAAGCACGGATGAGTGGACAAAAGTACGCAGCGGGTGGCATCAAAACCACAGTTGCTGCAACACGTGCTGCAACAGATGACCAACTTCGTGCGAATGTAAAGCGCTTGTCCGATGAAATGTTGCGAAGCGGCATTACGACATTCGAATGCAAGTCTGGTTATGGTCTCACCGTTGAAGATGAACTTCGTAGCATTCGTATCGCTAAAGAATTCACTGACGAAGTGACGCTATTGGCGGCGCACGTTGTTCCGTTTGAATTTTCAGACAATCGTTGGGGTTACGTGGAGTCCATCATCCATGAAATGTTGCCAGCTGCGCAGGGAATCGCACGATGGGTCGATGTGTTCTGCGACGAAGGCGCATTCACCTCTGACGAAACTGGCAAGATTCTTTTTGCCGCAAAAGCGATGGGCTTTGACGTTCGCTTGCACGCTAATCAACTCAAAGACGGCGCTGGTGTGAAACTCGCTGTCGAATTCGACGCAGCATCAGCCGATCACTGCACTCATCTCACAGATGAAGACACTGACCTACTCGCGCAATCGAAGACTGTTGTGACATTGCTTCCTGGCGCGGAATTCTCGACTCGCTCGAAATATCCAGATGCGCGCAAACTTTTGGACCGCGGCATCACACTTGCAATTGCGACGGATTGCAATCCAGGAAGCAGCTACACAACGTCGATGCCTTTCAATATTGCCGTTGCGGTGCGTGAAATGCATATGACACCAGCCGAAGCAGTTCGAGCAGCGACATATGGTGGCGCTCTTGCTTTGCGTCGTAGCGATGTTGGTCATCTGTCAAAAGGCGCCAACGCAGATTTCGTTGTCCTTGATGCACCGTCATACGTGCATCTCTCATATCGTCCAGGCGTTGATGTGATTTCATCAGTGTGGAAATCGGGAACTGAAAGGTACTCAAAGAAGTGAAAACAACAGTGGTGATTGAGCCGCAAGGAACAAGCTTCGAGGATGTCGTTGCTGTTGCTCGCCATGATGCGAAAATTCAGTTGTCTGACAACACTCTGGCGGCGCTTGCAAAGTCACGTGCGCACATCGAGGCGCTTGCGAAATCAGATATTCCTGTCTACGGCATTTCAACTGGCTTCGGCGCGTTAGCAAACCGACACATCAGTCAAGAAGATCGCACCCAACTTCAACGATCATTGATTCGCTCACATGCAGCCGGCACTGGTCCTGCGGTGGAACGGGAAGTAGTGCGCGCTTTGATGTTCTTGCGCCTCAAGACTCTATGTTCTGGCCGCACGGGCATACGTCCTGTTGTTGCGCAAACTATGGCCGCAATTTTGAATGCGGGCATCACTCCACATGTTCATGAATTCGGTTCTCTCGGTTGCAGCGGAGATTTGGCTCCGTTGGCGCATTGCGCCATGGTCTTGATGGGCGAGGGGGAAGCACATGATGCACAAGGCAATCTCCGATCTGCTGTTGAAGTCCTGAAAGAAGCGGGAATCACTCCAGTCGAATTACAGGAAAAAGAAGGCCTCGCACTTATTAATGGCACTGATGGCATGTTGGGAATGTTGATTCTTTCAATTGCAGACCTCAATTCACTCGTTGATGCCTCAGATGTCATCGCTGCGATGAGTATCGAAGGATTGTTGGGAACTGACGCAGTATTTCGTCCTGAACTACACGAACCACTGCGTCCGCATCCAGGTCAAGCGATGAGTGCTGCGCGTATGTACAAAGCGTTGCAAGGCTCGGGCATCGTCGCTTCGCATAAAGAAAATGACGATCGTGTACAAGACGCGTATTCACTTCGCTGTGCACCACAAGTTGCGGGTGCAGTTCGCGACACGATTTCTCATGCTGCGTTAGTTGCAACTCGCGAACTTGAAGCGGCAGTCGACAACCCTGTCGTACTCGATGATGGTTCGGTTTCGAGCAATGGCAACTTCCATGGCGCACCTGTTGCCTACGTTCTCGATTTCCTCGCCATCGCAGTCGCAGATCTTTCGTCGATGTCAGAACGTCGTACTGATCGCATGCTCGACAAAAATCGTTCGCACGGATTGCCACCGTTCCTTGCAGCCGATGCGGGCGTTGATTCTGGATTGATGATTGCGCAGTACACCCAAGCCGCGCTGGTTTCTGACAACAAGCGCTTGGCGGTGCCAGCGAGTGCGGATTCAATTCCTAGTTCGGCCATGCAAGAAGACCACGTATCAATGGGTTGGCATGCCGCACGCAAATTGCGTCAGTCAGTTCGCAATCTCAGCCAGGTACTCGCTATCGAACTTGTTGCGGCAGCTCGCGCCATTGAAATGCGCGCACCGTTGAAGCCGGCTACGACCACCGGGGCAGTGGTGGCTGGTTTGCGAACGCGAGTGCAAGGCGTTGGGCCAGATCGCTTCTTGGCTCCCGAGTTGGCAGCGGCCGAAGAGTTTGTCCGTACCTTCGATTGGGCATAGAAACTCGGACTAAATCGGGCGAACCTGATGCACCTCTGTGCGCAGGTGTGCCACGAACATGCGAATTTGGTTACAGAAAGTAATCACTCGGTCACAGATTGCCCGTATTTATTTGATTGTTATCGAAATGGGCATAAACAGGCGAGTTTCGGTGCTTCAATTCCTCTAGTACCAACGAAAAGGAATCTGATGTACGCACCAGAGCGACACCGAGCGATCGTCGAAGCGGTCGCACGTGATGGTCGTGCATCCGTTGTGCAACTTTCTGATTCCCTTGCTGTGGCGCCAGAAACTATTCGTCGCGATCTTTCCGTGTTGGAACGTCAAGGTTTGGTCCGTCGAGTACATGGTGGCGCAATGCCAGCCGGTCGTCTCGGTTTCGAACCGTCAGTTGATTCCCGCGAACTCGCATTGCCTGATGAGAAGCGACGCATCGCAGAGGCTGCAATTGCAGAACTTCCAACCGAAGGTGCAATCATTCTTGATGCTGGCACCACAACCGGTGCGATGATCGATTTGATTCCGGATTCAGTGGAACTCACAGTTGTTACTAATTCAGTTCTTCATGCTGCGGCTCTTTCAAAGCACAAAAACATTAATGTCATGATGCTCGGTGGCCGAGTTCGCTCACGCACTCTTGCATGTGTTGATGAATGGGCAGTGCAAAGTTTGCGCGGCCTCTATGCAGATGTTGCTTTTGTTGGTGCTAACGGCATTACTCCGTCGCGCGGACTCACTACGCCAGATCGTGCCGAAGCAGCAATTAAGAATGCAATGTTGATGTCAGCACGCCGCCGCGTTGTGCTTGCGGACAACAGCAAATTTGGCGATGACCACTTTGCTTCATTTGGAAAACTAGAAGATGTAGATGTCGTCATTACAGATGTCATGGTTGATGATGACGTGGTGGATGAAATTGAAGCTATCGGCCCAGTGGTGGTGCGTTCATGATTACCACCATCACACTCAATCCAAGTATCGATCGCACACTTGGAATTTCTGACCTCAAACGCGGTGGCGTCAATCGTGCGGATCTCATCCAAATAGATGCGGCCGGTAAAGGTGTCAACGTGTCTCGCGCACTCGCTGCGTATGGAATCCCTACACATGCAATTCTTGTTGGCGCGCAACTTGGTAGTGAATGGTTTGCAGAACAACTTCGCTCGCAAGGCATTGAACACACGATGGTGATGGCACCAGGAATTTTGCGCAGCAACCTCACGCTTGTTGAGGCCGATGGTTCTGTCACGAAGATCAATGAACCTGGCGTGACGATGCGACCAGAAATCCTTGCGGCGGTTGAAGGCGCGCTTGATTCACTTCCTATTGAAGGAAATTGGGTGGTTTTGGCGGGTCGCTTAAACCCTGGTGCCGATGTCGACACCTATCGTCGGCTTGTGCAGTTCGCAAAGTCGCGCGGCGCCAAGGTTGCTCTTGACGCAAGTGGTTCCGCCCTTGCCGCAGCAATGGTCGAAGATGGACCTGATCTCATCAAACCTAATCAGCATGAACTTGGCGGACTTGTCGGTAAAGAACCGAAGTCAATTGCCGAAGTCATTGATGTTGCGCATGAAGTAATGGCCAAAGGCGTTGGCGCAGTGCTGTGCAGCCTTGGTAAAGACGGCGCAGTTCTCATCAACAGCGAAGGTGTGATTCATGCCGAAGCAGTTGAAGACATCAAAGGAACCCCAGTGGGTGCTGGTGACATTTTGCTCGCAACATTCTTGGCAGGTGGTGCAAATCAAGCGGCACTTCCTGGTGCTATCCAATGGTCAGCCGCATCCGTTTCGCTCCCAGGCACCGGAATTCCAACCCCTGCGCTAGCAGCGAATATCAAAGTTCAAATCAACCGAAATGTTGATGTCACTCGAGAATTAGTTGAGGTGGGTTAAATGTCTGTGTTTGCAGCTAACCTGATTGATCTTCATTTGTCTGCAGAAGACAAAGTAGAGGCTATTCGTGCATTGGCAAATCGAGCTGTGACTAGCGGCCGCGGAAGTGACGCAGAACAAATCGTCAAAGATGTTCTTGCCCGCGACGAAATGGGCACTCCGCAATTTGATGGCGTAGCAATTCCACACGCACGTAGTGCCGGCATCAACGAAGCAACTGTTTTGGTTGCACGTTCTGCTGACGGAGTTGTCTTCGATCCTGAAGAACCAGGAGCACAGGTCATCTTCATGATCTTGGTGCCTGAAGGTGGCGGAGACGAACACATTGCAATTCTTTCTGGACTAGCCCGTCGATTGATGGACCCAGATTTCACCGAAGCTTTGCGAACCACTTCATCAGCCGATGAACTAGTCGCAATTCTCGCTAATGGAGAGGGAAACTAATGAAAATCGTTGCGGTTACTTCCTGCGCAACAGGTATTGCACATACCTACATGGCAGCTGAAGCACTCGAACGTGCAGCGAAAGCGGCTGGTCATGAAATTTGGGTAGAAACGCAAGGCGCAGGCGGCCTCAAGCCACTCCCTGCAGATGTTATTGCGGCAGCAGATGTTTGCATCTTTGCAAACGACGTCGGAGTTCGCGACGCATCACGTTTTGAACATCTCAAAACTGTGAAGTCAATTCCAAAGAACGCCATCAAAGATGCAGCGGCTTTGATCAAACAAGCAGAAGAGCTTGTTAACGGTTAATACAAGTTTCTAGTCACGAGGTGTGGCTAGAAGGCCAGGGAAACTTGGCGCGCTACTAGCAACCGCTAGTAGCAAAGGGATAGAGAGAGGAAACAGCAGTGAGTGCTGGTTCTAACGTTCGCCAATGGTTGATGACGGGTGTTTCATACATGATTCCGTTCGTCGCAGCCGGCGGTATTTTGATCGCATTGTCATTCCTTATTTCTGGAGACCCAGCTGGCTTCACCAGCTTGAACTTCCAGAATGGTCTTGACGGTGTCGATGCAAGTGGTGCTG
>JBEGON010000019.1:0-4726 GCA_041181965.1 Actinomycetota bacterium | reverse complement strand
GGCTTACTCAGGTCCAAAATCCACCCTCGTACGCGCTGTGAGTTCGCATCGGGTACCCTTCGCGACCGTCACTACGGGGCGTAGCGTAGTGGCTAGCGCGCCTGCTTTGGGAGCAGGAGACCGGGAGTTCGAATCTCCCCGCCCCGACCACATCACCGCAAGTGCGGTGTGCCACATCGCACAAAGAGGTCATGATGAAAGTTGATGTAGAGAAGCTGTCCCCAACCTCGGTGAAGTTCTCCATCACAGTCCCACACGACGAGATGAAGCCACACTTCGATGCTGCATACAAGCGCATCGCAACTCAAATCAACATTCCAGGCTTCCGCAAGGGCAGCGTTCCAAAGACTGTGATTGATCAGCGCTTTGGCAAGGGCGCCGTTCTTGAAGATGCACTCAACGATGCGATCCCTGCTGCATATGAAGAAGCAGTGCGCGACAACGGACTTGTTCCAGTTGGCCGTCCGACTGTTGATGTCACCGAAATCTCTGAAGACTCACACTTCTCGTTCACCGCAGAAGTTGAAGTTCGTCCTGAATTCCAGTTGCCTTCATATGAGTCACTGAAAATTGAAGTTGATCCAGTTGTGGTTGACGCAAAGATTGTTGACGAACAAGTTGATGCACTTCGCACTCGCTTCGCAACTTTGAAGCCAGTAGAACGCAATGCTCAAAACGGCGATCTTTTGCTTATCGATATCAAGGGTGAACTTGATGGCGAAAGCATTGAAGAACTCAATGCCAGTGCACTTTCTTACGAACTTGGTACTGACGGCATGCTTCCAGGATTTGATGAAGCAGTGGTTGGTGCTGCAAAAGATGAAACGCGTTCCTTTGTTTTCACACCAGAGGCTGGTGAACATGAAGGCAAGGGCGTCATTGTTTCTGTCACCGTCAAGGCAGTGCGCGAACGTGAACTTCCAGAACTCAACGATGACTTTGCACAACTCGCATCTGAATTCGACACAGTCGCCGAACTTCGCGCCGATGTTGAAAAGCGCATGGCGCGTCTGAAGCGTCTTGAACAGGGTTACCAGGCACGTGAACGTGTGCAGGATGCATTGCTCAACGCCATCGACATTCCATTGCCTGAAAAAGTTCTCGAACAAGAAATTGAAGAACATTTCAAAGATGGTCACGGCGATGACGAACACCGCGCAGAATTCATTGAGAATCAGCGCAAGTCATTGAAGGCGCAATTCATCTTCGATCGCATTGCAGAAGCTGAAGCACTTTCTGTCACCGAACAAGAACTTTCAGCATGGCTCGTCCAGCAGGCACCTCGCTACGGCATGCAGCCACAGGAATTTGCAGATGCACTCGTGCAATCAGGCGGTGTGCAGATGGCGGTGGCTGATGTGCGTCGTGCCAAGGCTCTCGAAGTGGCTTTGAAGAATGCTCAGGTTGTCGATTCCAATGGCACCTTGATCAATCTTGCAGAACTTGATTCAGACCTCGGTTTGAACTAAACAGCGAATTTCGCCGGTGGCGAACAAACGCCACTTCGACAAGACCGCGTCACCCTCAATCGTTAGTCTCAGCGTTGGTTACAACGAGGAGTGACGATGACTTTTCCCGAAATGCGCAGTCCAGCGACTGGCGGTTTTAGCTTCAATGATTCAGTCGATGAACGTTTGCTGCGCGAACGCATCATTTGGCTCGAAGGCGAAGTTCGCGACGACAATTCCAATCGCATTGTGAAGCAATTGCAGGTATTGAGCGCGGAAGATCCAGAGAAGGACATCACCCTCTACATCAACTCACCAGGTGGCTCTGTGAGCGCCGGAATGGCGATCTATGACGCCATGATGTTGGTGCCGAATGATGTCGCGACTGTTGCGATGGGCTTGGCCGCGTCAATGGGTCAGTTCTTGTTGTGTGCAGGTGCAGCGGGCAAGCGTTCTGCGACTCCCAACACTCGCGTGATGATGCACCAGCCACTTGGTGGCATTGGTGGTTCTGCATCAGACATCAAGATTCAGGCAGAGCAGATGATTGCGTTGAAAAAGAAACTCGCGCAACTCATCGCCGACCATTCAGGTCAACCGCTCGACCGCATCGAAGCTGATTCGGATCGCGACCGCTGGTTCACTGCTGAAGAAGCCGCTGAATACGGCTTAATCGATTTCGTTATTGGCAAGAAGGGTTAATCACAATGTCAAAGTCAATGACCCAGAATGCAATTGAAGCGGCGTTGCGCACGTCCGCACCGAAGCACATCGACCCACAGGCTCGTTACATCTTGCCGCAGTTCCGTGAACGTACTGCTCAAGGCGAACGCATCATGGATCCATATGCAAAGTTGTTCGAAGAACGCATCATCTTTCTTGGCGTTCAGATTGATGACGCATCTGCAGACGATGTGATGGCACAGTTGTTGTGCCTCGAATCAATGGATCCTGATCGCGAAATTTCTATCTACATCAATTCACCTGGTGGCTCATACACCGCGATGACTGCGATTTATGACACCATGCAATTCATCAAGCCGACCGTCACCACTGTTTGCTTGGGCCAGGCTGCATCTGCTGCTGCAATCTTGCTAGCAGCCGGCACTCCTGGAAAGCGCTTTGCATTGCCTCATGCTCGAGTTTTGATTCACCAGCCATACACCGAAGGTGGTGGACAGGGTTCTGATATCGAAATTCAGGCAAACGAAATCTTGCGCATGCGTTCAGAAATGGAAGGCATCCTCGCTCGTCACACTGGTCAATCAATTGAACAGGTGCAGCGCGACATCGAGCGCGACAAGATTCTTACTGCTGATCAAGCGAAGGAATATGGCATCGTTGACGGTGTCATTCAGTCACGTAAGGCCGCGAAGTAGGTTTCGCTGTGCGCGAACACGCACACGAAAACCTCTTTGATGTCTTAGCTAGTAGTTAGTTTTCTCTCATGGCACGTGTCGGCGACAACAGCGATCTGCTCAAGTGCAATTTCTGCGGAAAGAGCCAGAAGCAGGTCAAGAAACTCATTGCAGGTCCAGGTGTATACATCTGTGACGAATGCATTGGGTTGTGCAACGAGATTATCGAAGAAGAACTTCAGGAGATTGTCTCCGAAGGTCTTGGCGAACTGCCACGTCCGAGTGAGATTTTTGAATTCCTCGATCAGTACGTCATCGGTCAAGATCCAGCCAAGAAGTCATTGTCGGTAGCTGTCTACAACCACTACAAGCGCGTGCGTTCTGCAGCGACCACGAAAGATGGCCAAGTAGAACTTTCGAAGTCCAACATTCTTTTGCTCGGCCCCACCGGATCCGGCAAGACCTTGCTTGCACAAACCCTTGCTCGCATGCTCAATGTGCCATTTGCGATGGCTGATGCCACAGCATTGACCGAAGCTGGTTATGTCGGCGAAGACGTAGAAAACATTCTTCTCAAACTCATTCAAGCTGCTGACTTCGATGTAAAGCGCGCTGAACAGGGCATCGTTTACATTGACGAAATTGACAAGATTTCACGCAAGAGTGAAAACCCGTCTATCACCCGCGACGTTTCCGGCGAAGGTGTGCAGCAGGCTCTCTTGAAGATTCTCGAAGGCACCACTGCATCTGTTCCGCCGCAGGGTGGCCGCAAGCATCCTCATCAGGAATTCATCCAGATCGACACGAGCAACGTGTTGTTCATCGTAGGTGGTGCTTTTGCTGGTCTTGATCGCGTCATCGAATCTCGCGTTGGCAAGAAGTCACTCGGTTTCACGTCTGAAATCGAATCCGAACTCGACAACACCAATCCTGGTGACATCTTCTCGCAGGTAATGCCAGAGGACTTGGTCAAGTTCGGCATGATCCCTGAATTCATCGGTCGTTTGCCGATCGTGGCATCGGTCACTGCGCTGGATGAAGAAGCTCTCATCAAGGTATTGACCGAACCTCGCAACGCATTGACTCGTCAGTACCACAAGTTGTTCGAGCTTGATGATGTGCAGTTGGTCTTCGAAGAAGAAGCGCTCGCAGCTATCGCAGGCCTTGCCATGCAACGCGGCACCGGCGCACGTGGACTTCGCGCAATCTTGGAAGACGTGCTTCTTCATGCAATGTATGAAGTGCCAGGTCGCGATGACATCGAAAAAGTTGTCGTCACCGCAGCGACAGTTCTCAACGGCGAAATGCCATTGCTGGTTACCCGCACAAAGCGCGGCAAAGAAAAGTCCGCTTAATTACTCAGGTTGATTAGTCGCTCGGGTTAGTTGCCTTGGGCAAGTTCTGCGTCGACGATAACTTCCGCGCCTTCAACCCATGTCGCAGCAGTCACGCGACCTGCAGTGAGCAAATCCTTTTCCGCTTGTTGAGCGGCTTCAATCACAGCAGTAGGAGCAGTAATCGTGGCATGAAGGATTTCATTCTTCATGCTGACTTGAGCATCGCTCTTTGCTTTGCGAATCATCGACAGGACCTGAGCCACTGCATCGGTGATAGCAAGATCAACATCAGAAGCGAAACGTCGAACGTCTGCAAAGTTTGGCCACTTAGCGTTGTGCACTGAACCCTTTTGCCACCATGACCACACTTCATCGGTCACAAACGGTAGGAATGGTGCGAAGAGTTTTAAGTAAGTTTCGGTTGCAACGCCAAGAGCGGCTTTTGCAGAGTTTGCAGCCGCGTCACCTTGTGCGCCGTAGACGCGGTCCTTTGCCAATTCCACGTAGTCATCACAGAACTGCCAGAAGCTTGCTTCAGTGACTTCGAGTGCTTTGGTGTAGTTGAACGCTTCAAAAGCTGCTG
>JBEGON010000018.1:0-6721 GCA_041181965.1 Actinomycetota bacterium | reverse complement strand
ACACAAACACCTACACATGGGCTGCCACCCACACCAAAACCCGACACCACACCGGACTCATCACCCTCACCCACCGCACCTACAACCCACAAACACACCAATTCCTCCAACCAGACCCCATCCTTGGTGGCACACCCAACCCCTACACCTACCCCACAGACCCCATCAACCATCAGGACTACTGCGGGTTGAAGTGCACACGCAAAGATCGAGAAATTATCCAAGCCACCTATCAGCTCCTAGGTACGCCCGGTGGGTGGTACAACCCATTCAAGTACATGGCGTTGAAATCAGATTTTGATTTGGCATCAGAAGATTTCAGGGCAAATAGAAGAGAAGCGACCGCTGAGCGTGTGACGGCAGGCATCTCAGGACTAATCGCTGAGTTTTCTAGAAAAGTAGGTTCCGGAATAAGAGCCTATTTCGGCTATGCATTCCCCATCGCACAAAGCTTGAAGACCTTATGGGGCAACTCACCCAGGAAGGTTGATCAGGCATTTACAAACTGCCCTGCCACCAAGCAGCCGAACTACCGAATCACATTCACTGGGACAAGCATCACTTGGAGCGCGAAATGAATGACCTTTCTAGGATTTCGAAAAGAATTCTTCAGTCAATCTTTGCGCCCTACTACATTCCACAAGGATTAAGACTTTCGCCAGACAATCAACATCTGGCTAGAAGGCAACTCATAGACGTCTGCGCACAAGTTGTAATGCTTGCTATTTGCTTAGGGCTTTATGGCAGTGTCGGCAGCGGGCTTCAAAGCGACCAATTCGACGCGATACTAGAACTCGGTGGCATGATCCCTTTGGCACATATTGGGTTTAGAACGTATGTGGCAAATCAGCCGCTGCTTAAAGATGGCGAACTTAACAGCATGATTAAACTCTTTTACACTGAAAACTATTTCTGGTACTTATGCATCATTTGGATGATTGCAAGCCCTGTAATCATGAACACTTACCAGGTGTTGTTCACCGTGCGTTAGACAGTCAATGCAATCGCGACGAAGTGTGCGATGAATGCTGCGATGGTGAAGGCGTGAAAGAGTTCGTGGAAGCCAAACCACTTGTGTGAAATATTTGGTTTCTTGATTCCATAGATCACTGCACCGACTGAATACAGAACACCGCCGAGTGCAATGAATCCAACGATGACCCAACCACCAGCGGTAAGCATTTGTGGAATGTAGAGAACAGAGATCCAACCCATCGTGAGATAGAGCGGGACTGTCACCCATCGCGGTGCGTGTGGCCACAACACACTGACTAGCACTCCTGCGATAGCAGCGGTCCAAATGATGATGAGCAACATGCGCGCACTGGATTCGTTGAGAAGCACCACCGCGATTGGTGTGTAGGTGCCGGCGATGATCAAGAAGATGTTCGAGTGGTCATAACGTCGCAGTGCGATCTTGGTTTTGATGGACCACTTGCCGCGGTGATAGGTGGCGGAGACACCGAAGAGATTCAGGGCGGTGGCAATGAAGACCAGGCAGGCAATGCGTGCGGCTGTGGTTTGTGCACTCCAGATGAGCCAGATGCCGGCGAGACCGGACAGGGGGGTGGCGACCAGGTGCAGCCAGCCGCGAAGTTTTGGGACCACGGCTTGTGGGTCGTAGCTGAATTTCATGCTCGCCTCCTAGAAACCTACGCTACCGTAGGTTAGACGGGTCTGCCGCGCCGCCGCGAGGGTTGTCCGCCACTAAACTTTGCCCCCTGACAATGTTGTCAATCACAAAAATCCCTCGCTGGAAGGCGCTTACGTGACTAAGCCTGTTGTGCTCATTGCCGAAGAACTCTCACCTGCCACCGTCGCGGCCCTCGGCCCAGACTTCGAAATCCGCAACTGTGATGGTGCAAACCGTGATGAACTCCTCAAAGCCATTGTCGATGTCGATGCGATCTTGATTCGCTCTGCAACCAATGTTGATGCGGAAGCACTCGCAGCTGCGAAGAAACTCAAAGTTGTTGCACGTGCTGGTGTAGGTCTCGACAACGTAGATGTCAAAGCCGCAACGCAAGCCGGCGTTATGGTCGTCAATGCCCCAACATCAAACATTGTTTCTGCTGCAGAACTTGCTGTCGCGCTCTTGCTCGCAAGTGCTCGTCACATCGCGCCAGCCAACGCTGCGTTGAAGCAAGGTCAATGGAAGCGTTCGAAGTACACAGGTGTCGAACTCACCGAAAAAGTTGTCGGTGTGGTCGGTCTCGGTCGCATCGGTGTGCTTGTTGCACAACGTCTTTCAGCGTTTGGTGTGCAGCTCATTGCTTACGATCCATACGTGCAGCCAGCTCGTGCCGCACAGCTCGGTATTCGCATGGTTTCGCTCGACGAATTGCTTGTTGAGTCTGACTTCATCACCATTCACTTGCCAAAGACCGCCGAGACTGTCGGTTTGATTGGTGCAGAACAACTCAAGAAGGTTAAGCCTTCTGTGCGCATTATCAACGCAGCTCGCGGTGGAATCATCGACGAACAAGCACTTGCTGATGCCATCCGCAACGGACAAGTTGCCGGTGCCGGCATTGACGTATTCGCCAAAGAACCATGCACCGATTCACCTCTCTTTGAATTCGAACAAGTAGTCGTCACACCACACCTTGGTGCTTCGACTGATGAAGCTCAGGAAAAGGCCGGTATTTCCGTAGCGAAATCAGTGCGTTTGGCACTCGCTGGCGAATTGGTTCCAGATGCTGTCAATGTTCAAGGTGGCGTACTCGCACCAAATGTGAAGCCATTCTTGCCACTCGCTGAAAAGCTCGGTCGCATCGCAGCTGCGTTGACCGACGCACCACTTTCGCGCGTTGATGTTGAAGTGCTCGGCGAAGTTGGTGCTGACGATGTTCGAGTGCTCGAACTTTCTGCACTCAAAGGTGCATTCCAAACTTTGGTTCACGATCCAGTGTCGTATGTCAACGCTCCGTTGCTCGCGACTGAACGCGGAGTTGAAACTGGCATCACCATTTCGCCAGATTCACCTGATCATCGTTCTGTTGTGCGCGTTGTTGCGTCGACGACTGAAGGTCGCCGCTTCACTGTCGCCGGAACCGTCACTGGTCCACGCGATGTTGAGAAGCTTGTCGAAGTTGATGGCGCTGACGTCGAAATCACGCTGTCAGATCACCTCGCGATCTTCCGCTACCACGACCGCCCAGGTGTTGTGGGTGTCGTGGGCAAGTTGCTCGGTGATGCTGGACTCAACATCGAATCAATGCAGGTTGGTCGCGAAGCGAACGGCGAACATGCACTCATTGTGTTGACAGTTGATAAGAGCATTGCCACTGCGACTGCCGAGAGCATCTCAAAAGAAATTGGTGCGCATCTCGGTCGCAAGGTTGATCTCGTCGACTAATTGCAGGTTTACGCGCAAAATAGCGCGAAAAACAGGCATTTCTGCCCCTTTTTTCAGGTGAAGTTGGGGTTAGGCTGAACTCATTCGAAGGGGGCAGCCGTGTCAACGCCTACGTACTCCGCAAAATCTCCTTATTGTGATCACACACTCGATCCAGCAACAGCTGTCGACGGATGGGTGACCTGTCCGTGTGGTCATCGCAGTGATGTGAAGTGGGTCAGCGAACTTGGTTGGCTTCAAGCCCGCGGCCAATTCGTTGAACAACAAGTCACCGCATCAACCCCTTGGTATGACACCGCCCGCAGCACTTCGCAAACTGATGTCACTGCACCATCGCGCCCCAGTGGGCAAGGTGTTCTGTATGTGCTCGGTGCCTTGAGTCTCGTGACCGCATTCGCAGTATTCACTGCAGTTGCGTGGGAATCTATTGGTGCCATCGGTCAAGGTGCCGTACTTGTTGGCGGCTCGCTCGTCTCCGCGTTCATTGCCATCAAAGCTCGCGCGCGCATGGCTGGCCTTGCCAACACTTTCGCGTTCATCTCTACGGCTGTGATGGGTGTGTTCTTGATCAACGCTCCTATCGTCGGTTTGTTCCCATCGAACTGGCAGCGCGTTGAAGATGGCTACCCACTTCTCGTTCTGATTAGTTTGTCTTTCATTTCCGCTTTGCTTGGATTCAGGTTGCGCATCGCGGGTTGGATTTTTGTGTCAACTGCCGCTGCTCTTCCGGTGTGGTCGATGTTCAACCTTGGTTTTGTTTCCACACATCTTGGTAGCAACAACATTTTGGCTTCAAGCGTGGTCACCGGATTCGTGATTCTGGTTTCTCTGGAATATCTCACACAGCGATTGCTGGCCACCAACGAAAAGTGGCGTGCTGGTGCAATCCTAAATTCGTTGAGTCAGGCGCTCATTGCCGCTGTCGTGATTACTTCTTCTATGCCTGCAGTACTTGAAAGCATTCAGCCAGTGAGAGATTCGCTTGCCTACGCCATCACCGGCATTGGTTTCTTGGCGGTGCATCGCTACTGGAAACGTCCAGAAGATCTGTCGTGGCTGTATTCGCCTCTGCGTTTCGTTGCACTGATTTTTGCTGCGCTGACCTTCGGTCTGAGTTCTGCCTGGGTTTTTGCGCCGTCACGTGCCATGACAGATGTGTGGCCACCAGTTGATGCAAATCTTTGGCTCCAGCTCCTGCCAGCAGTCATGTTCGGTGCTGCAGCATTTTTGGTGTCGACTTTCGTCAAAACAATCGGTGCATCGACACGGCTCTTCTTGACTGTTTACGGCATCACGGTGTGGTTCTTCGGCTACTTCTTCCTCAGCACCAATCTCTACCAATCCGCAAACAACTGGGAGATGTTCACCTACTTTGGAGTCATTGCAGCAACTTCCTTGGTGTGCTGGTTTGCAAGCAACAATCTCCTGCAATTCATTGCAGGTGCCGCATCTGGTGCTATGGCTTTGGCAGTGTTGGTTTCCAACACCATTCACGATCAGGTATCGGGTCCGGAACCATATTCATTCACCATCGCGATTTGGTTGGCTCTCTGTCTGACGTTGCTTCATCGTCGTCACGGACAACTCAATTCCGCAGTGTGGTTCGGCATTCCATTCGGAACTGTTTTGATTCCTAGTGCGGTTGCTGCTGTTCCACTTGCGCAAATGCAGCCAGGTGATGCGATGTCCTGGACGCGTCTTTGGACAGTGCTCGTGGTGTCCTTGATTGGCACGATCGCTTCAGCCAACTTCCGTTTCGCAGGCATCTTGTGGCCAAGTGCGGTCGCATATGTTGCTGCGACCTTCCCACAACTTTTCGTCGATTTGAATCTCGTCGTTCCACGTTGGGTTTTCTTCGCCATCTTGGGCGTTCTTTTGATTCTCACTGCAGCGCGTTTTGAAAGATTGCAACAGCTGCGTCGTGAATCGGGAAGCTGGTCGGAGGTCTTCCACTAAACCTTCTGCCACACTTGGCAAATGATTCAGTGGCCCGAAACCCAGCCAGATTTGTCGGAAGACGAAATCACCCTGCGTGCATTTCGCCCTGACGATGCGGAAGTCATGTTTGCGTATGTTTCTGGCGACCCCGAGATCATCGAGTTCACCACGGTTCCCGATCCTTATGTCATCGAAGATGCACACAAGGCGATTGAGCGTTGGACCACAGGGTTTGCCGATAAAGATTGCATGCAATACGCCATCACCATCAACGGGGGACAACCTATTGGCCATGTCACCTTGTTTGCCGTGGATCTTTTTGATCATCACGTTGAGATTGGTTACTTGCTTTCAGCTGGTGCGCGAGGGCAAGGTTTGATGGCGCGCTGCGTCGAACTTCTCAGTGACTATGCCTTTGCGATTGGTTTTCGTCGAGTTCATGCCCGCACGATGATTGAAAACATTGCATCCGCCAAGACCTTGCTCAAAGCAGGATTTGAACAAGAAGCAGTATTGAAGAATTACATGACAAAAAGAAATGGCGAACAAACAGACGCGCTGTTGTTCGCCAAATTCGCTGACTTCTAGCCGGCGACGATGTCACCTTCTGGTGAGGTGACCTTGACGTGCAAACCTTCGAGGTAGGCAATCGAATCTTCGATAGCTTTTTCGTCACCAGTAATTTCCATGACCATGAAACCAACATGGTTAGAGATGTTGGCACGACGGATACAAGGCACGACATCGAACTTCTTGATGATCTGGTAGATGACTGGTTCGAGAACCTGATCTTCCGGAAATGTCAGTTGTACGTGGCGAGCAGCCATTAGTCCTCCTTGATTTCAGGCAATCCTAAAGCGGCGCGCGCTTTAGCAAAATGTTCGGGGCGCACACTGCGACGGACTTGCAATAAGGCGGCCGCAATCACGGTGAGGTCATCGAGCTGACCAGCAGACACAATGAAGTCAGGCACCACATCGAAAGGCATGAGCCAGTAGACGAGGGCTGCCGCAATCACAGCTTTGTGCTTCTTTGAAGTGCGGTGATCGAGCAAGGCGAAATACATCGCGACAGCATCCGTTGCGAAAGGAACCTTGCGGCCGAACTTCTTGACCTTCGCCCAGAAGTCATCCGAATTTACGTCGGCGATGTCATCTTTTGCCATGGTCACACCTTATGCGCGAAGAGCGCGGTTTACAGCAGAGATGATTGCTTTGAGCGAAGAAGTCACAATCGAAGGATCGATGCCAGCACCCCACAAAACACGATCTCCGACCGTGCATTCGAGATAGGAAGCAGCACGAGCATCGCCACCAGCACTCATTGCGTGTTCGCTGTAATCCAGAACGCGCACGTCAACACCGTGCTTGCTCATTGCATTGCAGAACGCGGCAATCGGACCGTTGCCAGTGCCATCGAGGGCTA
>JBEGON010000017.1:0-8476 GCA_041181965.1 Actinomycetota bacterium | reverse complement strand
ATTCAATGGACAACTTCCTGACTTCATGCAAAATCAAAACACCCAGCAAGGCCAAGGCAATCTTCCTGGTAGTGGTTCGCAAGGTGGAGCTACGACCGGTGGCAATCAAAGCAATTCAAGTCCCCAGCCACGGCCAACGGGCGGTTTTGATGGCAATGGTGGAAGTGCATTTGATATCACTCAATTTTCTGTAGAAGGTGTTGAAACCTCAGTTACTGCGATTGGACCGATGAGTTCCGTAACAGTCAGTGACGGTCGATTGCTCAACAAAGAAGATATCGGCCAGCAGAATGCAGTCGTCGATAGTGCTTACGCGACGACAAACAAGATTGCAGTAGGGGATTCCATCTCCATTGCTAGTAAGAAATTCACAGTTGTAGGAATTGCTCAATCAACAAGCACGGGCGCAAACACCGCGTCAAATGTGTACATTCCAATCGATGTAGCACAAAAGCTGAGTGGTCACACGGATGAAGTGACCAATGTTTATGTTAAGGCAAACTCTGCTGAAACCGTGAGCACTCTTGATTCTGCATTGACCAAGGCGCTGCCTTCAATGCAAGTCAATTCAACAAGTGAGTTGGCCTCATCAGTTTCGGGAACTTTGAGTAGCGCCTCATCGCTTATTCAAGATCTTGGCAAATGGCTGTCTGTCATCGTGTTGATTGTTGCCTTTGCTATTGGTGCTCTTCTTACTTCGTCAGGTGTGAATCGCCGCACGCGTGAGTTCGGTACTTTGAAAGCGATTGGTTGGCGCAGCAGTCGCATCGTGCGACAAGTGATGGCTGAATCACTCGCAACTGGTTTTATCGGCGGCATTGCTGGTATTGGAGTGGGTGCTGCAGGAGTAGCCGCAATCAATCATTTTGCGCCAACGTTGACCGCACAACTTGCAGTTGCGCAACAAGGTTTTGGACCTAATGGTCCTAATGGCGGACCGGGTGGTTTCCGTGGACCTGGAGAAGCTGCGCAATCAATATCAGTAGTGCTTAATGCAGTTCTTTCACCGAGTATTTTGTTGATTGCATTGCTTCTTTCAATTCTCGGCGGTTTGGTCGCCGGTGTATTCGGCGGTTGGCGCGCCAGCCGTTTGAGCCCAGCAGAGTCTCTAAGGAGTGTTGCGTAATGTCCGAGAATATTTACGAACTTACTGCAGTAGATAAGTCATTTCGCACTCGAAAAGGTCTTGTTCATGCTTTGACGGATGTGGATCTCAAAATTCAACGTGGGGCCCTTGTCACCATTCAAGGTCCTACAGGCGGTGGAAAATCAACTTTGCTGCAGTTGCTTGGGGGATTAGACCAACCGTCCGCGGGATCTATCATGATTGATGACGTTGAAGCGACGAATATGTCTGAGAAAGAACTTGCCGATTTACGAGCCAACAAAGTCGGATTTGTATTCCAGAGCTTTAATCTCATCCCAACATTGACTACACACGAAAATGTAGAGGCGGCATTAATTCCTCTCAATGTTTCTTCTGCAGAACGTAAGAGTCGAGTTAACACGGCGCTTGAAGCAGTTGGTCTGACGGATCGTGCCACGCATTTGCCTGGTGAATTATCTGGCGGCCAGCAGCAACGAGTCGCAATTGCGCGTGCACTAGTGAAGAATCCGACTGTGATTCTCGCCGATGAACCAACCGGCAATCTGGATGAACAAACACGTGACGACATCATGGGTCTACTCGAAAATCTAAACAAGAATCAAGGTTTAACTTTGATCATTGTGACGCATGACTCACACGTAGCAAAGCGAGCAGAAGTTCGCCTGCAAATCCGTGAAGGTCGCGTGACTGTCGACGCATAGAAATCGGACATTCAGTTTGCAGCTATTCGACTGTAGGGTTGGCGTGTGAAAAGCGAGTTCCATGAAACCAAAGAGCGGCTAATTCAAACCACCGTTGAATTAATCGATGAAATGTCTTTGGAGTCCATCAGTTCTGCATTGATCTTGGAACGCAGTGGTGTTTCTAAAGGTTCGATGTATCACTTCTTTGATGATCTCGGAGATTTGCTCGATGCTGCATATGCACGCCGTTTTTCATACCTCGTCAAAATCTCTGCGGACTATCTTCGACAAATTGTCGAAACCGCAAACGATGCTGAAGAATTTTTCGCACTTCTTCGCAAGCTCACTATCCGCACGCAAGAGCGCGGCAAGTCATCGACGCGTTTTGAACGCGCTCGCATGCTCGCACGAGCAGAGGGAAATGAGCGTTTCCGAAAAATCCTCGGAGACATTCAGCAAGAGCTCACGGACACAATGGCCGAATCCGTGCGCATGGCGCAGGAAAAGGGCTGGGTCACCAAGAAATACCAACCACGCACTATTTCGGTCTTTATCCAGTCATACACATTGGGCCGTGTGGTGGACGAAATTGTCGAGAACCATATGAATGACGAAGATTGGAACAATCTCATTCATGCAATTGCCGAAACAGTCTTCGGCAACCTTAAATCTGCCACAGAGTAGTTCTGGCTTCAGCAAGTTCGTAAACGGACTATTGCAGGTATCGTTGGGGCTGCTATGGAAGAGAAAATGGCCCATCACAAACTGCGCGCAGGCATGACCTCCGCGTTGGTGGTCTTGCTTACCGCCGGTCTCTCTCTTCAGCACTTGAATGCCCAGGCTGCGGATTTAGCTGTAACCAAGCCAACACCAAAAGCTTCTGTTTCATCTTCTCCGCAGCCAACGCAATCGTCACCAACCACATTGTCTGCGACTGATCAACAGATTCTTAGCAGGATTCAGAACGCACAGAATGCTGGCGGATGCAAACTCAATGTGACTGCAACATCAACCGCAACATCTTTGGGCACCTGCAACATTCTCATTGTCGGTGACTCCATCGGTAACAATTTGTCTGTTGGCTTGAAGTCACAACTTGCATCGATCAAAGGTGTCAAAGTGACATCCCGCAGTAAGGCATCAACCGGACTTTCAAATTCTTGGTTCTACAACTGGCCACAGAAACTTGCTCCGATGTTGACTCAGTACAAACCAAATTTGGTCTTCATCATGATGGGTGCCAATGATCATCAAGACATGAAAGTTGGCAAGAAAATTCTTCACTTCGGCAGTGCTGCATGGAATGCGCAATACGCCGCAGGCATGCGCGCAATGACTTCTGCCGCAACAAAGGCAGGTGCCTACGTGGTGTGGGTTGGGTTGCCTGTTATGCGACCAGCGTCGTACGCGAAGGCAATGAAAACGTTGAATTCAATCTATGAAGAAGTCGCGACTGGAGAAGTAGGTGTGTCGTACGTAGCTACACACGATTACTTTGCTGACAACAAAGGTCATTTTCGCGCCTGGGTTGTGGTGAATGGCAAACGTTCGAAAGTTCGTGGCGATGACGGCATTCACTTTGCGCGTGAAGGTCAACCAGTTCTCGCGACATATGTTCTAGATCAAATCCAGAGCGTTTTTCACGTAAAGATTGCGCAAAAGTCGCCAAAGCGAATTACTGGTTAAGGGCGACTTAGCCACAAGTTTTCGACAATCAATGTGCTGTCGAATGAAATTGCCAAACATACGGCGAGTAGTAATCCGGTAGCGAAACCGTCTCGAACAAACTTCTTTGAATGACGGATGCGGTTTTCCATCAAGTGGTACGAAGCGGCTGCACATAAAAAGGCACCAAGGATCAATACCGGTTTGACCCAAATACCTTCTGGTGGGAATTCCATCTGGCCAGGCAACATCAACCAAATAAAGTGCCATAAATAGAGTGAATATGAAATGTCACCGATGTACGTGAGTGGTTTAGCTTGTAAATAACCTGCGGGAGATCCAGCTGGTGGTTTTGAGCTGAAGTAAATCAGTAGAGCAGTAAAACCGCATGGACCCCAAGCTGCGATTCCTGGGAATGGCACAGTGGCATTGAGCTTTGCGACCGAAGTGATCAAACCAATGACTGCTATCCAAGAGATTGCCAGAGTTGCTTTGTGTTTAAAGGGAATCCAAGGGAGGGTTGCAACAAATCCACCAAGTGCAAGTTCCCAAAAGCGCGTGAGTGGTGAGTAATACGCCAGCACTTGATTCAGTGGTGTGAGATGCCAGCTCCACAGTGCCGAAGCGATTACTGCAGCTGCAAGAAAATTTCGTAACACCTTGATGCGATTTGTTTCATTCGATAAATACGTGAGGGAAAAAACAATCAACGGATAGATGAAATAGAACTGCTCTTCAACTGCCAGTGACCAAAAGTGGGTAACGAGTGAAGCTTGTGCACCGCTCATAAAGTAGTCAGCGCTCACATTTATGAGATGAAAATTTGCCGAGAACAACGTAGCCGAACGAACATCATCGAGAACTGTTTCGTCGAAAAAACCACCAAGAATGAAATAGCTCGCGAATACAGTGACCGTCAACACCACAGTCGCTGCTGGAACGATGCGCAAAATGCGCCGCACATAAAAGTTGCGCAAATTGCTCAGTAGGTTTCTCGCTGGTTGTCGCATCAAGAGTGAAGTGATCACAAACCCGCTGATAACGAAGAAAATATCAACGCCGACGAAGCCGCCTTCAAAACCAGCGAAACCGGCATGTGCAGCTATGACAAGGAGTACAGCTATTGCTCGTAGTCCCTGTATGTCGAGCCGGAAAGAGCCAGATGTTGCTGTGTTTCCTGAGCTCACGACGCCTCCCATTGCGGGATGGTAGCGAGCCGCGTCTCTGCAGTTGTGCACTCATCACCGATGGCGCATACTCGGTACATGGCGACAAACCTTCATGAACTTAGCTACATTGGCAATGACAGCAAGAGCGTTTCTCTCAGTGACTTTAAGGGAAAACCAGTCCTGATCGTCAATACCGCAAGCAAGTGTGGCCTCACTCCACAATTTGAAGGTTTACAGCAGTTGCAGGACACATATGCAGAGCGCGGTCTCGTCATTATCGGATTTCCGTGCGATCAGTTCGCAAATCAAGAGCCTGGCGATGATTCGGATATCGCCGCTTTTTGCCAGATGAATTACGGCGTCACTTTCCGACTGGCCAAGAAGTCTGATGTGAACGGGCCGAATACCAATCCAGTCTTTTCCTTCCTCAAAAAACAAACCCGCTCACTTTTCGGCAGCCGCATCAAATGGAACTTCACCAAGTTCTTGGTCGCGCCTGACGGATCAACAGTCAAGCGCTACGCGCCAACGGTTGTTCCCGACAAAATTGCGGCAGATATCGAACGTCTGCTCGGATAAGTCCACAAAATTTTCAGTTTTGGTCTGTACCACTTGCGAGTAGCACTTTAGAGTCACCGCATGACTGTCGCACTCATGCTCAACCGCAAAGCTGGCACTGGCCGCGCGAATCGCCTCGCAGAATATGTGTTTGAACAATTCACCAAGAACGGCATTGAATACGTTTTTGTTGAAGCGACGAGTGCGCAAGATGCGATTGAGAAAGCTTCTGCCATTGCACATCAAGTAGAAGCAGTTGTGGCTGTCGGTGGTGATGGTTCGGTGCACACTGCCGCCCAAGTTGCGTGGAAGCACAAGCTCCCGCTCGGCATTATTGCTTCAGGATCCGGCGATGACATCGCACGCGCATGCGGACTGCCACACGGTCGTAGGTACTCTCAGATTCAAAGTGCAGTAGATCATTTTGTGCAAGCTTGGAATAAGCGAGACTTGACGCACATCGATGTTCTCTCTGCAACAACTGGTGATGGAAAAGATCATGCGGTACTTGCAGTACTTTCCGCCGGTTTTGACTCACGCGTCAGCGTTACCTCGCAGAGCATGTTGTATATCCGTGGAACCTTGCGCTACATCCTTGCGATGGTCAATACGTTGCGTTCCTTTACGCCAATTCATTATGAAATGAATATTGATGGCGCACACAAAAGGTTTCACGCAATGATGGTTGCTATCGGAACGGGCTCAATGTTTGGCGGCGGCATGAAAGTCCTACCTGACGCTAAAGTAAACGATGGCGAACTCGACATGATTGTGATCAATGAAGTGAGCATTCCCACATTTTTATCCATTTTTCCGCGAGTATTCAATGGTTCTCACGTTCATCACCCAGTGGTGGATACGCATCGCGTCAAGAATGTTTCACTTCATGCGGAGGGCGAACAAGTTTGGGGAGACGGAGAATTCCTCGGCATGTCGCCCGTGCAAATCAATGTTGATGCAGCGGGCATTCAAGTAGTAGGTGTACGACTTTAGAAGGATTTCCTAGCTTTATCGTCCTGGTCGGTGAGGCTGAATCGCATTTGGCGGGATGTGACCAAAGCGTCCTTTTTGGAAGTCTTCGTATGCTTCAACAACTTCGTCACGAGTGCTCATGACAAACGGACCGTATTGAAAGACAGGTTCACGTAGTGGCAGGCCACCAATGATGAACAACTCCATGTTGTCAGTTCGTGAATCTTGCTGTTCAGAAGCTTTAATGCGCAACGTGTTTCCATCAACCAACACTGCAGTTTGACCGGTGTGGATTGCCACATCTTGTGAGCCTACAAATCCATTACCTGCAAGTGTGTAAACAATCGCATTGAAATCGCTACGCCAAGGTATATCTACTTGTGCGCCCTTTGCCAAGGTGAGATGAAGAATTGCTAGTGGAGTATGTGAAATTCCTGGACCTTGATGTCCGTCCACTTCGCCAGCGAGTACGCGAATGAGTGCACCACCATCAGCACTTGTCACCATTGCAGAATCTTGACCTTGCAAATCCTGGTATTGAGGCTGGATACGTTTCTTTGCACCAGGTAGGTTGATCCACAACTGCACTCCGTGGAAAACGCCACCCGCTTCAACAAGATTCGCAGGTGGAGTTTCGATGTGCAAGATTCCGTCGCCAGCAGTCATGTATTGAGTGCCGCCATCGAGAATTGTTCCGCCACCGCCGTTTGAATCTTGATGTAAGAACTGTCCGTCAATGAGGTACGTGAAAGTTTCAAAACCACGATGTGGATGCCATGGCGTTCCCTTTGGTTCGCCGGCTGCGTATTCAACTTCGCCCATTTGATCCATATGAATGAATGGATCGAGATCTTTCACATCAATGCCAGCGAAAGCTCGACGCACTGGAAAACCTTCACCTTCGTATGCCTGTGGAGCGTTCGCGATAACTTTCACGCGGCGAGGGTTGTTGTTGAGCAAGGTGCTCAGGCGTGGAAGGGTGAGTGTGTCTGCGGTTACTGCTGGCATGGCTGCCTCCTTGATGGATGTAGTTTAGGTTTCAACTACTTTTCCCGCAATTGGAGTTATTTCCAGACAGCCGGACAGCTGGTTTCTGGCTCGAAAGTGAACAAGGAATCCCAGGTGACAGCCTCTGGATCGAGCAGATGGTCGTAATTGCCGATTGTTTGCATGTCACCAAATCCTTCGACGAAGGATGCGCCTACTTTTTTGAAGACGAGGTCTCGCTGAGAAAAGGTGCCTTCCGCATTGAAACTGTAGATGCCCAAAAGTTCCTTATTTATGTACTCGCCAATGTATTCGCCTTGAGAGCTATCAAATTGGTAGTTGTCATATGTCATTCGGCCAAAAAAGTTCGCACCGTCCACCGTGATGATTTCCAGGTTGTAGTGATTCTTTCCCTGCCACAATCCATAACAACCGATGATGTTTTCTGCTGTTGGTGAAGGAGAACTCGATGTCGGTGTTGGTGAACTTGTTGTAGGTGATGGCACCCCTGCACATGCTGTGACGGAAATCATCACTCCAATCACAAGCCAGATTCGCTTCATGTGACAACTGTGCTTGCGATTACGCCGCTCTGACTAGAGTCGTTTGGACTATTTAGAATGTGACCATGCGCAAATGGACAGCGGCGATCGCTCTGACACTTTTGCTTGCCGCTTGTGCCGCACCAGTGACTGAGGAAGAGCACCATCACCTGACAACTCCGCAAGTAAACGTGGATGAAGCTAAAGCGGCCACATATGGCGGAACATTGCTTAACTCACCATTGACGGACGAGATTTCGAAAATTTCCTTCACCGATCAAAATGGAAATACATTCACGCTCAACGACTTCAAAGGCAAAACAGTTGTATTAACCAACTTTCTCACTTCATGCCAGGACGCTGGGCCACTGACGAGTTTGAATATCAAACAGATCGCCAAACAGACCGCGGATAGTGTGATGGTCGATGATGTAGTTTTCCTTGAAATTACTGTTGATTCCGACACAGACACAGCGCAACGATTGAAGGCGTATGAAGCTGTTTTTGGATTCACGCCCAATGTTTTGCTTGCCACGACTACTGCAACTTCACTAGACAAGCTGTGGAATTTCTTTGGCGTTCCCGCGACTAAACATGTCTTGTCGAAAGCGGATCTAGATTTTTACAACAATGACTGGCAAACAGGTGCCGAACCAAAGTTTCATTTCATGCACGCGAATTTGGTTGCAGTGATTGATGCAAATCTCACCTGGCGTTGGATGCAATCCGGAAATCCGGATGTAGCAAAATTGACATTGCCAGCGACGATGCAGAAATTCTTGTCACCTGATG
>JBEGON010000016.1:0-16135 GCA_041181965.1 Actinomycetota bacterium | reverse complement strand
TCTGCTGCGTTATACGAAATTGGTTTCAACCACTTCTTCCGCGGCCAAGATCATCCTGGTGGCGGCGATCAGATTTTCTTCCAGGGTCACGCAAGCCCAGGCATGTACGCACGCGCTTTCGTTGAAGGTCGCATCAGTCCAGAACGCATGGATGGCTTCCGTCAGGAACTCACAGCGCAGGCAGGCGGTCTTCCGTCATACCCGCACCCACGCTTGATGCCGGACTTTTGGCAGTTTCCAACCGTGTCGATGGGTCTTGGACCTCTGCACGCGATTTATCAAGCACGCTTCAACCGCTACCTTCACAATCGCGGAATCAAAGACACCAGTGATCAAAAGGTTTGGGCATTCCTTGGTGATGGCGAAACCGACGAACCAGAATCACTTGGCGCTATTGGACTTGCAGCACGCGAAAAACTCGACAACTTGATCTTCGTCGTGAACTGCAATTTGCAGCGCCTTGACGGTCCCGTTCGCGGTAACGGAAAAATCATTCAAGAACTTGAAGCAACTTTCCGTGGCGCTGGCTGGAATGTCATCAAAGTTGTCTGGGGTTCTGGTTGGGACGAACTACTCGCCCGTGACGTTGATGGTGCACTCATTGAATTGATGAACAACACTCTCGATGGCGATTACCAGACTTATCGCGCAGAAGATGGCGCGTTCATCCGTGAAAACTTCTTCGGTCGCGATCCACGTGTTGCAAAACTTGTCGAGCACATGACTGACGACGAATTGTGGGCTCTCCAACGCGGTGGCCACGATTACAAGAAGGTGTACGCCGCATACAAAGCAGCCACCGAACACAAGGGCCAACCGACTGTCATCCTTGCGAAGACAATCAAGGGCTGGAAGCTCGGGCCTTCATTCCAAGGTCGTAATGCAACTCACCAGATGAAGAAATTCACTTTGGATGATCTCAAAGCTTTCCGCGATGAATTGAAGTTGCCAATCAGCGACGAACAACTCGATCCGTATTTGCCGCCGTATTACAAGCCTTCTGATGACGATCCAGTCATGCAGTACTTGCACAAGCGTCGCCAGATTATGGGTGGACCAGTTCCAGAACGTCGCACCAATGCGCCAGCACTTCCACAGCCAGATGACAAGGCATTCGAAGTCACTAATCGCGGCTCTGGCAATCAACCAGTTGCTACCACGATGGCATTCGTTCGCATGTTCAAAGATCTCGTCAAAGTAGAAGGTCTTGGCTCACACTTCGTTCCCATCATTCCTGACGAAGCGCGTACCTTTGGTATGGATTCGCTCTTCCAGAGTTTGCGCATCTATTCCCCACACGGTCAGAAGTACACGCCAGTGGATCGCGAATTGATGTTGTCTTACAAGGAAGCAACTGCAGGTCAGATTTTGCATGAGGGCATCAACGAAGCAGGGTCCGTTGCATCCTTCGTTGCTGCGGGTAGCGCATACTCAACGCACGGCGTCAACATGATTCCGATTTATATCTTCTACTCAATGTTTGGCTTCCAGCGCACCGGTGATTCATTCTGGCTTGCAATGGATCAGATGGTTCGTGGTTTTGTACTTGGTGCAACAGCTGGACGTACAACATTGAATGGTGAAGGTCTTCAGCACGAAGATGGCCATTCACAATTGTTGGCTTCAACCAATCCGGCTGCAGTTTCTTACGACCCTGCATTCGCATTCGAAGTTGGCCACATTGTGCGCGATGGTTTGCGTCGTATGTACGGTGAAAATCCAGAAAATATTTTCTACTACCTCACCGTGTACAACGAGCCTTACGTTCAGCCTGAACAACCAGAGAATGTTGACGTTCAGGGAATCCTGAAGGGCATGCACCTCTTCTCACCTGCAACACAAGGTGATGGCCCACGCGCACAGATTCTTGCGTCAGGCGTTTCTGTTCCTTGGGCACTCCAAGCACAGCAGATGTTGCGCGAAGAATGGGGCGTGCACGCGGATGTGTGGTCTGTTACCTCGTGGAACGAACTGCGTCGCGATGGTTTGGCAGCAGACCGTCACAACTTGCTGCATCCAAACGATGCTCATGCAAAAGCATTCGTTACCCAAAAACTCGAAAGCCAACCTGGCCCTGTGGTTGCGGTATCAGACTGGATGCGCGCAGTCCAAGAGCAGATTCGCGAATGGGTTCCAAACCGATTCATGGCTCTTGGCACCGACGGTTGGGGCATGTCCGACACCCGCGGCGCGTTGCGTCGCCACTTCCTCGTCGATGCTCAGTCCATCACAGTGGCAGTGCTGACTTCCCTTGCGAAGGACGGTCAATTCGAACATCACCGTTTGCAGGAAGCCGTAGACCGCTACCAGCTTCGCGATGTGGCAGCTGCGGATGCTGGCAACACTGAAGGATCTGGCTGACAGATCCCTCCCTTTTCGGGCTCAGAGACCATTCGAATAGTGGACTCTGAGCCCGCTCAATTTGGGGACTTCGGGGTAACTTGTCAGGCTTCTCCCGTGCTTGTTGTGGTCGCGCCCGGACAGGGCTCTCAGACTCCTGGAATGTTGAGCCCTTGGCTCGAACTCCCCGCTTTTGCTTCCGTCATTGATCAGATGTCTGCCGCTTGTGGCACCGACCTTCGCCGTCACGGCATCGAATCGGACGCAGACACCATTCGTGATACGGCAATCGCACAACCACTCATCGTCGCGAGTGGTTTGGCAACTGCAGCAGCTGCGGCCGCTCTCGGGCTGCCTCTGACTGCTTGTGACTTTGTCGCGGGCCACAGCGTTGGTGAAATTACTGCAGCAGCGTTGTCTGGTGTTCTCACGCTCGAAGGCGCAGCGCAACTTGTTGCAACTCGTGGCGAACAAATGGCACACGCTGCAAATTCCGTGAGCACCACGATGGCAGCAGTTCTCGGCGGTGAACGTGACGAAGTTGTCGCAGAACTTGAAGCCCGCAACATCGTTCCTGCAAACCAAAATGGTGCGAATCAAATTGTTGCTGCCGGCACCGTTCAACAAATCGAAGAATTGATCGCCAATCCTCCGACTGGCACCAAAGTGCGACAACTACAAGTTGCTGGTGCATTCCACACCCACTTCATGGCTTCCGCACAAGCAGCAGTCGCTGAAGTGGCAGCGAAACTTTCCATCAGCGCACCAACAACTACTTTGATTTCAAATCACGGTGGCGACATCGTCACTGATGGCAACGAATTTGTTGCGCGACTTGTTTCTCAAGTTGCAGCCCCTGTGCGCTGGGATCTCTGCATGCAAACCATGGCTGCACACAACGTCACTGGTTTGATCGAACTATTTCCTGGTGGCACGTTGACCGGGATTGCAAAACGCGCGATGCAAGGTGTCGAACTTCTCGCAATCAAATCAATCGACGATCTCGCTCTCGTAGCAGATTTCGTTGCAAAACATCGAGGCGTAGAGTCACTTTCCTCATGACAAAAAACATCTCGGTGCCAGCGCGCACATTCAGCAAAATTGCAGGACTTGGTGTCTACCGCCCAAGTCGCATTGTGACTAATGAAGAAATCTGCCAAAACATTGATTCTTCTGATGAATGGATTCGCGAACGCACGGGAATTACGCAACGTCGATTTGCTGACGCTGATGTCACCGTCGTTGATATGTCTGTTGCAGCGGGCGAAAAAGCCATTGCAGATTCGGGAATCGCCAAAGCCGACATTGACGCAGTTATCGTCGCAACAATTTCGTACCCATTCCAAACTCCTTCCGCGGCTGGGCTTGTTGCCGATCGTTTGGGCCTGACTCATCCAGGCGCTGTTGATTTGTCAGCAGCATGTGCAGGTTTCACCTACGCACTCGGCGTTGCAGATGGATGGATCTCAACTGGTCAAGCAAAAAATGTTTTGGTTGTAGGTGTTGAGAAGTTGAGCGACTGGACTGATCCAAACGATCGCGGCACTGCATTCATTTTTGCTGATGGCGCTGGCGCAGTTGTTGTCGCGGCAAGTGACACTCCAAAAATTTCTCGCACTGTATGGGGTTCAGACGGAAGCGAAGCAGAAGCAATCATCACTCTTCCTGACGCACTTTCGGCTGCAGCACTCGGCGCCGATGCACCTCACCCAGTGCTTCACATGCATGGTTCAAAAGTTTTCCGTTGGGCTGTCACCGAGATGGTCGCTGTCGCACAACAAGCTTTGGATGCCGCAGGACTCACCGCTAACGACATCCAACTTTTCGTGCCACATCAAGCCAACAACCGCATCACCGATGCGATCTTGCGAGGATTGAATCTTCCAGATTCGGTAGCCGTTGCCCGCGACATCATCACCTCGGGCAACACCTCGGCTGCCTCAATTCCGCTGGCCCTAGACGCTCTGCGCGAGCAGGGTGTCGCTAAGAGTGGCGACCTCGCCCTACTCATAGGGTTCGGCGCAGGATTGGCATACGCCGCGCAAGTGGTGCAACTCCCATAAAAACAAAGTTTCCGGACACAAAGGTGTACGGAATCCCCCACTAACAGGAGGAACAAGATGAGCGACCAGGAAATCCTGGACACCTTGGCTGCAATCGTGTCTGACATCGCAGGAATCGATGCTGACAAGGTTCAACTCGACAAGTCATTCGTGGATGACCTCGACATCGACTCATTGTCAATGGTCGAAATCGCCATGGAAATGGACAGCAAGCTTGGTGTTGGTATCCCAGATGAGGAACTCAAGAACATCAAGACTGTTGGCGACGCAGTCAACTACGTCAAGGCAAACAAGTAATACAAAGACTTTGTTGTGTGACCTCACCATTCAGTGGTGGGGTCACCACACAAAGCGACAATGAAACTGAGGGATCATGACTCGCACTGTTGTTGTAACCGGTATCGGCGCCACTTCCCCACTTGCAGGTAATGCACCTGACACCTGGGCAGCCATTTTGGCTGGCAAATCCGGTATTCGAACAATGAGCTACGACTGGGCTGATGACGTTCCAGTGAAGTTCGCTGGCATTGCAGCAGTGGAACCTATTGATCAGGGTCTCGAAAAAGTGAAAGCTCGTCGTTTCGATCGCGGACAACAGTTTGCTGTTGTCAGTGCACGTGAGGCATGGGCAGATGCTGGAAGTCCAGACATCGACAAGACACGTCTTGGCGTGTGCTACGCAACTGGTATCGGTGGCGTTACTTCTCTCATCGAACAATACGAAATCATGAAAACACAAGGCGTCAACAAAGTGTCGCCTTTTACCGTGCCAATGTTGATGCCTAATGGTCCAGCAGCGTGGGTCGGTCTTGAATTTGGCGCAAAAGCTGGTGTTCATACTCCAGTGAGCGCATGTGCATCTGGTGCGGAAGCAATTGCATGGGGCGCGCGCATGATTGAAGATGGCCGTGCAGACATTGTGATTGCTGGTGGTTCTGAAGCTGCAATCACTGCGCTGACTGTTTCAGCCTTCGCTTCGATGCGTGCACTTTCAACTCGTAACGATGATCCTGCCGCTGCATCACGTCCATACGACAAAGGCCGCGATGGCTTTGTTATGGGTGAAGGTGCTGCCACCGTCATTCTCGAATCTGCAGAACATGCTGCGGCACGTGGCGCAAAGGTGTACGCCGTATACGCCGGCGCAGGTATGACTTCTGACGGTCACGACATTGCCCAACCAGATCCAGAAGGTCGCGGTGCAATTCGTGCCATTGAAGCGGCACTTGCATCAGCAAACTTGAGTCCAACAGACATCAAACACGTCAACGCACACGCAACCTCAACTCCCCAAGGTGACTTGGCGGAAGCTGGTGCACTTCGCCAGGCACTTGGTTCACACGCAAGCAACGTTCTTGTTTCCGGAACTAAATCCATGACGGGTCACCTGCTCGGCGGTGCGGGCGCAATTGAAAGCGTCTTTGCGATCCTCGCAATTCGCGATCGTGTGGCACCACCGACTATCAACATTGTTGATATGGAGCCTGAACTTGGCATTGATGTTGTCGCAAATACAAAGCGCGCGCTTCCATCTGGCGATATTGCGGTCTTGAACAATTCATTTGGTTTCGGCGGACATGACGTCGCCGTAATTTTTAAGAACGCTTAGCCAACAACTTTGTGAACCCAACGGACTGCATTGCCATCCGCTGCAATTCGAAACGGTTCAAGCTCAGCATCCCATGCAGTCCCGAGCATTGAATCCAACGCTGTTGTCAGTGAAACGCCTTCAAGTTCTGCCACTTCCATTGCGTGACGCACTCGCTGTTCGTTGATCACAATGTCGCCATTGATGTCAATGTCGGCGCGAAACAGTCCAAGAGTTGGCGTGTAAGAAAATCGTTGATCCAAACCAGCGACAGAAGTTTGTTCGGTAATTTCAAATCGAATATGCGGTAAAGCGCGAATTCCAGTTGCGATTTTCGCGGCCATGCCTGTACTGCCAACCCATTCATATTCAGCTCGCACCATCGCAGGAGCAATTGGCTGCGCCGTCCATTGCAGATTCGCCGGGTGACCCACAACATCAGCAATGACCCATTCGAGAGGGGCAGTCATAGCGCGAGTGCAGGCATGCACCAGTAACGTCCCACGCGCACGCGTAGACGCTGTTAAGGCAGTATCAATCACCATCTGCAACCTCCGTTATTGAACTTCGCCTTCCCCAGCGCGGCTCATAAAAGTTGCGGTGCAGGGAAACTGTAAACGCTCCCCCTGCCACCTGTCACCCCCAGACTCGCTCATCCCACGTTTTACGACCCCGAGGTAACCAAAATGGGGCTGAACTGAGCGCGAAATCGGGCACAATGACGCCCCTACCCAAGGAGTTCCATGGCTATCGCAGCGACCTCGCCGCACGTTCTCGGTGACACATTCCGCATCTCCAAGGTGCACGACCTCACCCTCGTTGCTGTAGGCACTCTCTTCATCTCCATCATGGCTCAGGTATCGATTCCGCTGCCGTTCACACCAGTGCCCTTGACTGGCCAAACTCTCGCCGTCTTGCTTACCGCAGGGGCTTTAGGCGCGTGGCGATCAGTGGCGAGCACTGCTCTGTACCTGGCGCTAGCACTTGCTGGTGCTCCCGTTTTAGCAGCGCAAGCAGACGGTTCTCATATCACCGGTACTGCTGTGTTGAACATGGCGAGTCTTGGCTATGTCCTCGGATTTATCGCTGCAAGCGCAGTGGTCGGAAAACTCGCTGAACGCGGCTTCACTCGCACGCCATTGCGCACAGCTCTTGCAATGGTTTTGGGTAACCTCGTGATTTACAGCGTCGGCGTTCCAGTTCTCCAAGCAGTAACGGGTGCTGATCTTGCAACTGCAATGTCTTGGGGTGTCACACCTTTCATCATCGGTGACATTCTCAAGATTGTGATTGCAGCTGGTTTACTACCTTCGGCCTGGCGCATTACTTCGCAGTCCTAATTCATGTTTACTGAACTTCCCACCGCGCTCGACCTCGCAGCTATCGCAACAGGCGCACTCTTCGGCACCGCACTTGCAGTAAGTCGTCGCATGCCAATTGTCGGTGTACTCGTACTCTCCGTCATCAGCGGTCTTGGCGGTGGAATTTTGCGCGACTGGTTGCTCGGCGTTCCCGTTGTTGCGATTCACGATCAGTGGTACATCACAACTGCTGTTCTTGCAGCAATTTTCGGCTTGCCACTCGCTCGCAGAATCACCGAACATCCTTACATCGGACTCATTCTCGATGGTTTAGTACTGGGACTCTATGTCCTCGTTGGCACTGAAAAAGCGGTCATTGCTGGGACACCATTTGCAGCGAGTGTGTTCGTCGGTTTAATGACTGCAGTTGGTGGCGGAACAGTCGCTGACTTGCTTGTAGGCGAAAGACCTCAAATGTTGAAGACGGGTCCATGGTTTGCATCCGCTGCACTTGTTGGCGCGTTGCTCGTTGCTGCTGGCTATGGACAGGCACCCGAAAGTTATGTGGGAATTGCGACCATTGGTTTGGTCGCTTTTATCCGAATCGTGAGTGTGCGTGCAGAACTCGAAGCACCATCCGTTGAAATGCTCAAGCAGTGGCGAAGCCGCGGAGAATAACCTTTTAGCTCGCGCCACTTCGACGCTGGAACATGCGTCGTGCAGCATCAGGTCCAGATTTGTGCGCTTCTGATTTGTCAGAGCCAACAACGCCTGATTGTGCGCCAGAGTGTCCTTGCTTCTTCTTTTCAAGAGCAGCAAGAAATGCTGCGCGCGCTGGATCTCCCGTTTTTGCTGGCGAAGCTGGAGCAGCAGTTTCAGACTTTGCAGGCTTTTCTTTTTTCTTCTGCTGGAATTCAAACTTTGGTGCGGCAGCCGGTGATGCAGGTGCAGGTGTTGCCTTCGTGGCAGGCGCAGCCGGCGCAGCTTTCTTAGCCGCAGCAGGAGCCTTCTTTGCGACAGGTGCAGCCTTTTTTGCGACAGGAGCAGTTTTCTTAGCAGCTGGAGCGGCCTTTTTGGCAGGTGCAGCTTTCTTTTCTGCTGACGCTGCCTTCTTTGCGGGGGCGGCCTTCTTCGCGGCCGGCTTCTTTTCGGTTGCCATGCCTGTATCTAACCACGACCCGCGAGGGAAGAGCTCGTTAGGAAACTGCCGCTTCCAGGGCAACTTCAATCATGTTGCGGAAACCTTGTTCGCGCTCATCTGATGGCGTCTGCTCGTGGGTCATGACAAGGTCACTCACGGTCGCGATAGTCAGCGCTCGACGGCCAAAACGTGCTGCCAAGGTGTACAACGCATTGGTTTCCATTTCGAGCGCAAGCACTCCATGGTCTTGCAACAGCTGGGCGTGATTACTGGTGTCATAGAACAAATCCATGGTCGCAACTGGACCAACATGATGGCTCAAACCATGTTTGCGCGCAGACTGCACTGCACGTTCAAGCAATTCGAAATTCGCTGTTGCAGCGAAATCTAAATTGAAAAACTTCTTGTTGATGTTTGAGTCCGTACATGCACTCATTGCAATCACAACGTCACGCAATTTTGTTTTTCCAAGTCCACCACAGGTGCCAACGCGAATTGCGGTTTGAACGTTGTAGTCATTGAAAAGTTCATGGACGTAGATCGACATTGACGGCATTCCCATTCCAGTGCCCTGCACCGAAATGCGCTTGCCTTTGTAGGTGCCAGTGAAACCAAACATGTTGCGAATGGTGTTGTAGCGCTCAACGCCTTCCAGGAAATTCTCCGCAATCCATTGGGCGCGAAGTGGATCACCGGGCAGCAAAACGGTGTCTGCAATCTGATCTTCGGCAGCAGCAATATGAATGCTCATGTTTGACCTCGCTAAAACGAAAGAGTGTGGTGGGCACTCTACTCGCGCTCACCACACTCTTCGTGCGTTGTGTTTAGGCAAAGTTCGTGACGTACACGCCAACTGCATCGCAATTCGGGCAAGTGCCCTTTTGCTTCGAGAACGTGAGCAACTGCTCAGTTCCTGAAAATGCAATGTCGAACGTACTGAAACGACCGAGATAAAACGCTGGCATAGTCAGTGATCGCTTGACCGGCGCGGTCCATGTGCCATCAGACTTGCGTGATGACGAATATGCGCCAACCGTCTTCGAGTCGTAGTCCGGCGCGAGCAACACTGAGAAAACTCCGTCTTTCATAATGAAAGCTTGGATATCCCAGTTTCCGTCAAGTGAAAATGTCTTTGCAGTTCCAGAAAGATTTCCTACGGTTCCGATTTTTGAAACATAGTCACTCGATGACTTTGCAAGATATTTATACGTCACGAAAATGGTATTTCCACTATTGCCAAGCAATGGATCCATCGTCGCGTAACCTGATTGGAAAGCGGTTTTGTCTTGCAAGGTAAACGTGCTCGCATCTGGCGCCTTTACCGCAACACGGCCTTCCCAGCCTGCGGAATCAATGCCGCGATACCAGGCGACTGCAGACTTACCGTTCGGAGTGACAAGTACTGTGTCGAGGAAGTACGCATAACCATTTTCGTCTTTGCTAGTTGGTGCCATGCGATCAATGATTTGCGGTGCTGACCAATCAGCATTAATGGCCGAACGAGTCGCCACTTGCACTGACCACTTGCTGCCATTCATTTTGTAGTTTGCAGTGTCGCGGTGCGTTTGGAACGCAATAACCTGATTTCCACTGTCATTGGAAGCAATCTTGAGGTTATCAACGCGGTAAAGGCAATCTTGGACAGTCCCCAACGTGCAGGTTCCCAATTCATTGGAACTCGGAACCTGTGCCACAACATCGCTGACAAATGACGCATTTGCATCGGTTCGTGTCCATGACATCACAGATAGATTTGTCACCATGCTGTGCGCTGCTGACACTGTCAACGCCTCGCCTGTGGCTACCGCATCGATTTGCATGCTCCACGAACCGTCGAAAGCACTTCCTGGCAGAACTTGTTCTGATGACCACCCAGCAGTGCCGACTTTTTCGCGGTAACGAATATCTTCGTCATCCACCCATACGATGAAAATGCGGCCGCTTGCAGTTACAACTGGAACCGCTTTGGTCCACTTGCTCCATTCAACTTGCCCGAGGTTGAAACCTTTACTCCATGCGGCACTGCCAATTTTGGTTGACACCATGATGCGCGATGAATCGTCACCGGTTTCTTCAACCCAGGCCACCACTGATGCGGTGCCATTCGTGGCAGCGAACGGGCCACCATTGATTTTGCTTGAGCCTGTCAGAGTGAACTCCACAGGAGCAGCTGCTTGAGACTGTGGAGTGAGGAGGGCTGCTCCGAGAAGGGCAACCAGGATGGCCGAGACCATGGAGTTTTTACGCATTGCGTGAGGCTAATACACAGCTATGCACGTCGTGGAACGTAGGTCTACAGACGACCTAAGTGTCCAGCGCCTGCGACCCCAGTGAAGTCATAGGCCGATTCAGCGTGCAAATTCGTATCAACACCAGCAATTTCAACTTCTGGTTCGACACGAAGTCCCCAGAATCGTTCGACGAGTTTCGCCACACACCAGGTTGCGACAAAGGCAAACGCGATAGTGACAACAATTGCAACAAGTTGTTTGCCGAGCAGTTCAAATCCACCGCCGGCAATCAAGCCATTGGAAATCACAGGATTTATAGCATTTGTCGCGAGCAAACCGATTGAGATCATTCCGACAATGCCGCCGACGCCATGCACGCCAACGATGTCGAGCGAATCGTCATAGCCAAACTTGTACTTGAGTCCGATAGCAATTGCACAACAAACGCCTGCTGCTAAACCGATGAGCACTGCACCCAGCGGAGAGACATAACCACATGCAGGAGTGATGGCGACAGCACCAGAGATAGCACCAGACGCGATACCCAGCGTGGTCGGTTTTCCATCGCGACGAGTTTCGACAACCACCCATGCAAGTGCTGCAACTGCAGTGGCGATTTGGGTATTGATCGCGGCAACCGCTGCAGTTCCTGTTACCGCAAGTGCAGACCCTGCATTGAAACCAAACCAACCAAACCACAGTAATCCTGCGCCGAGCAGCACAAATGGCAAGTTGTGAGGTCGCATTGGATCGCGCTTGAAACCAAGACGCTTACCAATCACGAATGCAAGTGCAAGCGCAGATGCACCAGAGTTCATTTCAACAGCAGTACCGCCTGCAAAATCCAGTGCGCCCAAATGATCCACGAGCCATCCACCGTGCCCGGACTGTGATGCAAAAGCCATATGAGCAAGCGGAATGTAAACAACGGTGAACCATGCCGCTGAGAAAATCAACCACGAACTAAATCGGATTCGATCAGCGACGACACCACTCAAGAGTGCCGTGGTGATGATGGCAAAAGTCATTTGGAAAAACACAAAAGCAGCTGCAGGGATTTGGTGACCTTCTCCCCCGACCAATTCTGTAACCGCGCCGCTCAATCCGAGGTGCGAAAAATTGCCAATCAACCCGCTACCGCTGTCGTCGCCGAAGACCAACGAATACCCATAGGCAACCCACAGAATGGTGATGGTTCCCATCGTCGCAAAACTCATCATGATCATGTTGAGAACGCTCTTGGCGCGGACCATGCCGCCGTAGAAAATCGCGAGAGCAGGAGTCATGAGCAAAACTAGAGTTGCCGAAATCAGCACCCAAATGGTGTCAACGGAATTCATTACGCCTCCCACAGAATCGGGAGAATTTCACTTGATAGGCGTAACAGAATGACCGCAGAAGCGTTACGCCCGTGTTACAGAAATCGACCTATAGGGCCTGAGAGCCAGTTTCGCCAGTGCGAACCCGGATGACCTGCTCCACAGCAGTGACCCAAATCTTGCCGTCGCCGATTTTTCCACTATTTGCGGTGTTGACGATGGTTTCAATGATGTGATCAACATCGGCATCATCAGCGATGATTTCTACACGCACTTTAGGAACCATATCGACGACATACTCGGCGCCGCGATAAACCTCAGTATGTCCGCGTTGACGGCCGAAACCGCTCGCTTCACTTACCGTCAATCCATGCACACCTGCGGCTTGCAGGGCACTTTTCACTTCATCAAGTTTGAAAGGTTTGATGACGGCGGTAATGAGTTTCATAGTCGAACACTATTGCACGAAAGTACATCGAAGCTCGAAGGTTTAGGCTTTCGAACATGAATGCAGCGCAGGAATGGAAATCGCACCTTCAAGAGTGGTCAATTCCTGAAGACATTCTTCAACAAGCTCCCGAAAGTCCATGGATTCATCCGCCAGCACTGTTCGATCTTCCTCAAGTGATTGAGGACGGCCCTTCCCACCGACGCGCACGTGAAGTTGCACCAGAGTCAGTACTGGACATCGGCTGCGGCGGTGGCATTGCGGCGTTTGCACTAACTGGCACAGTTACTTCCGTCATTGGTGTAGATCATCAAGAAGAGATGCTGACGATGTTTGCCAAACACGCGGAAGACCGTCGCTTACACCATCAAGAAATTCTCGGGGATTGGCCGAACGTTGCAGAACAGACTCCGAAAGCGGATGTGGTGACTTGTCACCACGTCGCCTATAACGTTCAAGAGATTGATCCCTTTATCAAAGCGCTTTCATATCACGCGAATAAACGAGTAGTTATCGAAATTCCACAACGTCATCCCCTGTCAATGTCGAATGCAGCCTGGAAGCACTTCTGGGGCATCGAACGCCCAACCAAACCTCAATCTGAAGACTTAGCGTTGGTCATTAAGGAATGCGGTTTTGATGCCAGATTTGAACACTGGCAAAGTCCGCTCGTTCGCCGCGCAAACATGGATGACGAAGTTGTTTTCACGCGAATCCGTCTTTGTTTGCCATCGTCACGAGATCAAGAAATCCGAGAATTCTTGGAATCCCAATCAACTCCGCAAACACGTGCGGTGACGACCATCTGGTGGGATGTTTAATTCCGGTTCGATTAGTCCGCTACGGCTTGAGCGACTGCCGCTGCCACACGTTTGCCGACTTCTGGATGGAAAACTGACGGAACGATGTAGACAGGACTTAGTTCTCCATCAGCAACACATGACGAGATGGCTTCCGACGCAGCGAGTAAGACTTTCTCAGTGATTTTGTGTGCGCCAGCATCGAGAAGTCCACGGAAGATTCCAGGGAATGCAAGCACATTGTTAATCTGATTTGGAAAATCTGAGCGACCTGTCGCGACAACCGTGGCATGTTGGGCCGCAGCAACTGGATCAACTTCTGGATCTGGGTTTGCGAGCGCAAAGACAATTGAATCGGATGCCATCTTTGCGATGTCATCACCAGTGAGAATGTTTGGTGCGCTCAAACCAATGAACACATCAGCGCCGGCGATTGACTCTTTCAATGGAGCCGTGAGATTGCGTGGGTTTGTCCACGTCAGCAACGCCGCACGATGTTCATCGAGATCTTTGCGTTCTTTGCTGATAGCGCCCACGTTGTCGAACAATGTGATGTCTTTTGCACCAGAAGTAGCGAGAAGTTTTGCCACCGCAATACCGGCAGCGCCAGCTCCCGCCATCACAATTTTTAAATCTGCAAAGTTCTTGTGCGTGAGCCGAACTGCATTGCGAAGTGCTGCCACAACAACGATTGCAGTTCCGTGCTGATCATCATGGAAAACAGGGATATCGAGCAGTTCACGCAAACGGGCTTCTACTTCGAAACAGCGCGGAGCTGAAATATCTTCAAGATTGATGCCGCCAAAACCTGGCGCGATTATTTGAACGGTTCGCACAATTTCGTCAACATCATTCGTGTCAAGACAGATTGGCCACGCATCCACGTTGGCAAACTTCTTGAAGAGTGCAGCTTTACCTTCCATCACTGGCATCGCTGCGGCCGGTCCAATGTTTCCGAGGCCTAAGACAGCAGAACCGTCAGTGACCACAGCAACAGCATTTCGTTTGATGGTGAGATTGCGCACCACGGAAGGATCTTTCGCAATCGCCATAGAGACACGAGCAACACCTGGCGTGTAAGCGCGAGCCAAATCATCGCGATTGCGCATTGGAGCTTTCACAGCAATTTCAATTTTGCCGCCGATGTGAGTCAAGAATGTGCGATCAGAAATTTTGTCCACGTGACAGCCTTCAATGGCATCAAGTGCAGTGCGAATGGTGTTGCTGTGTTCTGCATCGCGCGCATCACAGGAAATGTCGAGAGTGACTTGTCCTGGCGCCGGATCAATCATGTCTAGTGCAGTAACCACGCCGCCAGATCGTGCAATGGTGGTGACAACTTCTCCGCTCGCATGCACTTTAGGGGTGACATGTACACGGATGATGATGGAATAGCCAGGGCTCGTCGTTGAACTCATTGGCTCACCCTAAGTGCCCAACAAGTTACTCGCGAATACGGAAGGTGCATGTCCTGTCACAGTTGTCAGAATGTGCGAGTCGCGCTCGCTGCCACTTCATCTGAAATGCGCACAAACTGCCATGAATAAGAATGCGGATTCAACGTGAGTCTCAGAACGCCAAAGTTATCCGCACCACACAAGATGGACGGCGGCTGCGATGGCACTTTGCAAAGCCGAAGCTCGGCGCCACCGGTACCGACAACAAAAGTGTCGAGATATCGCTTCACTCCATTCGTGTTTGCAACGACAAAACGACGATTTTGAAAATTGTGATCATGACCCCACAAAACGATTTTCACATCAGTATCGACTTTGATCAGATTCCACAGCGGTGACGTGTTCGTGTTGTCACCATGTAAACCTTGGGAAAAGCGAGGTCTATGCCACATCACGATTGTGGACTGCCCGTTGTGACGCTTAAGGGCGGCTTTGAGAAATGCAATCTGCCGGGCGCCTGCTTTTCCAGACAGCACTTCCGAATTCAATCCAATCACTGCCCACGAAGATTGAGCGATATCGTGATCCCACCAGAGCGCACCGTCACTTTGCATCGGCCAACTCTTGCTCTGTGCATACGCGCGATAGCCGTTTGCATTCGTGGTGCCATACTCATGATTACCTGGGACTGCCCAACTCTTATTCGCAAGAGCACCCCAGGTCGGCTCGAAATATGTTGCGAACTGCGATGCAGAACCTTGGTAATACGCCAAATCTCCGAGAAGCAATATCTGATCTGGATTGAGGCGTTGCGCAAGAGCAGCAGTTTCTGATTGATGCCCATTCTTTTGAGCAATGTCTCCAACTGCAACTACATCAACCGTTTGAGTGGCAACAGATGGCGCCGTTGACATAAGCGCGAGAAGTCCGCTCACACTCATAGCAATCACAATGCGCTTCATGCATGCAGGTTACTGCGCTCGATGAAACTATGCTTAGAAACATGGACACAACTCCCCCTTGCCCCCAATGCAACTGCGAATACACCTACGAGATGGGCGCTCTCATCGTCTGCCCTGAGTGCGCACATGAATTCGAAGCCACGACCGAATCCGCGAATGCTGGTCCTCGCGAAGTGCGCGATGCCGTCGGGAATGTTTTGCAAGATGGAGATAACGTCACCATCATCAAAGACATCAAAGTCAAGGGCAGTCCTACGAGCATCAAAGTTGGAACCAAAGTTCGCAACATTCGCATCATCGATCCAGTAAATGACCACGACATCGACGCCAAAGTCGACGGTTTTGGTTCAATGCTTCTCAAGTCAAGCGTTGTGAAGAAGGCTTAAGCCTTCAATCGCCAAACACTTTGACCAGCGTCAGTGAGTTTCACTGAGACCTGCGAACCAGAAGCTTCTGAACCGAACAGAGTTTCCGAGACTTCATATCCATACGGTGTGAGATCAATCTCAACATCACATGCATCGCTCGCAATCATGACAAGAATG
>JBEGON010000015.1:0-20963 GCA_041181965.1 Actinomycetota bacterium | reverse complement strand
ATCAAGGAAGCGTTGCGCGCTCGCGCCACTATCGGTGAAGTCTGCGATGTGCTGCGTGGCGTGTGGGGCACCTACGAACCACCAGAGTTCTTTTAGGCTTGCGTGATGACTGAGATCAACTGGGATTCATTGCTTACTGAAGCGCGTCGAATCATGAAGCAGGCTTATGTGCCATATTCGAAATACCCGGTTGGTGCAGCCGCGTTGACCAACGATGGTCGCATCGTTAGTGGTTGCAATGTGGAGAACGCCTCCTACGGACTCACGTTGTGTGCCGAGTGCGGATTGGTTTCAAGTTTGCATGCCACTGGTGGTGGCACTTTGGTCGCATTCGCTTGTGTGGATGGCAATGGGGATTCCCTCACGCCATGCGGCCGCTGCCGTCAACTGCTCTTCGAACATGGTGGTCCTACCTTGCAGATTTGGGATAGCGGCCGAATCCTCACCATGGATCAATTGCTGCCAGGTGCCTTCGGCCCTGACCATCTGTCATAGCGGAATTTGCGCCGCTTTTGCGGCAATTTTGTGAGGCACTACCTTTACGGCATGACGGCTTCTTCTGCTCCGCTCGGCATCATTGCTGGGACTGGTTTTTATTCTCTAGCCCAACTTGAAAATGCGAAAACCGAAACCGTGACAACCGCTTTTGGTGAAGCGCAATTCACTCGTGGTTTGTGGAATGGCGTCGACGTTATCTTTATGACTCGCCATGGCGCTGGACATTCGGTGCCACCACATCTGGTTAATTACCGCGCAAACATTCGCGCCCTCAAAGACGCAGGCGTACAAGATGTCTTCGCAATCAATGTTGTGGGATCGGTGGATCCCACTTTGCAACCTGCGGACATGGTGTGCCTCGATGATTTCCTCGACTTCACCAAATCGCGTGTGATCACATTTTTTGATGGTTCTACTCCAGAGGGTGTTGTCCATACAGATGTGATGGACGCCTATCACCCAGAGCTACGAAAAGAAATTCTCGCGGCTGCAGCGTCTGCCAATGAAAAAGTCCGCGATGGTGGCGTCTACGCATGCTTTGAAGGTCCTCGTTTTGAGTCACCTGCAGAAATTCGCATGTGCGCAACTCTCGGCGTAGCAGTTGTCGGAATGACCGGCGTTCCAGAGGTTACCCTCGCAAAAGAAATTGGTCTGCGATACGCAGCAATTTCATTGGTTGTGAACCCGGCAGCTGGTTTGGTTGATGAACCAATTTCGATGGATGAATTGAATGCAGTTCTGAAATCTGGTTCGGCCGCCGTCCTCAAAGTTTTTGAACAGATAATTAACAATCGAAAGGCACACGCGTGAGCGCGACCCTCGTAAAGAATCTTGATTACATCGTCACAGTTGATGAAAACGCTAGTGTGCTTCGCAATGCATCAGTACTGATTGTCGATGGCGCAGTTGCAGCTGTCGGCGATGTCGATTCGCACCCTGCTGCGGCTGGTGCTGAAGTACTTGATGGCAGTGGCAAACTCATGATGCCTGGCATGGTGAACCTGCATACGCACACGCCAATGACGTTGTTGCGTGGACTTTCGGAAGATGTCGATCTTCAAGGTTTCTTGAAAAAAGTATGGGCTGCTGAAGGCGCTGCAATGGATCCAGAGACTGCGTTTCTCGGAGCTCAACTCGGCGCCCTTGAGTCGTTGCAGGCTGGTTCAACGACACAACTTGATATGTATTTCCACCATGTTGAAACCCATAAAGGTGCAATGTCCGTAGGCACTCGCCATATTGGCGGACCAACCTTTTTTGATTTCCCTGGCCCTGACAAAAAGACATGGGAACAGCGGTTGCAACTCCTTGCCGAATGGCCAGAAATGCATAAAAAACTTGGTGGTCCACAAACTCCACTGACGATGTGTCCGCACGGTACTTACACGATTTCGCCAGAACATTTGCGCGATCTCACTGACGTTGCAAAGTCATGGGGAAGTGACGCGTTGATGACGATTCACGTTTCTGAAAATCATGCAGAAAACGATGATGTTGTTTCGCGTTATGGAAAAACTCCTACCAAGTTCTTGCATGATGTTGGCGCTCTGGATGGATCGCTGCGACTCGTATTTGGTCACGGAGTGCATCTGGATAAAGCAGACCGCGCGCTTGTGGCAGCGGCAAAGGCGAGTGTGGCTCACTGTCCAGGCTCAAACCTCAAACTCGCTTCTGGGGCATTGCATTGGACCGACTGGAAGAAAGATGGCATTCGGGTGGGCATCGGCACCGACGGATGTTCTTCCAGTAACGATCTCGACATGTTCCAGGCACTTCGCCAGGCGGCTTTGTTGGCTCGTCTCACTCTTGGTCGCGCAGATGTGACCCCGGCAATTGACTTCATCCGCGGTGCCACCATCGAAGGTGCACGTGCTCTCGGTCTTGGCGATGTCATTGGAAGCATCGAAGTGGGTAAGCGCGCTGACGTGATCTTGATCGATTTGGAAGCGCCGCACTTGGTGCCAGTACATGATGTGCACGCACTGATTGTTTTTGCGGCTGGACGCCATGATGTCAGCGAAGTGTTTGTCGATGGCGAACTCGTGTTGAAAAATCGAAAGAGCACACGAATTGATCACAAGGAATTGCTAGCAAAATCACGCGAACGCGGTGTGATTGCTGGCAAGGCAGCAGCGGAAGCGTAAAAATGATTGGCATGTTTGACGGTAAATCAGCGAGTGACATCATCGCTGCACTCAACATGCAGCCAATTGAAGATGAAGGCGCATTTTGGGGTGCGGGAGATCGCATCGCCACAATGAATTCCATCTTTGCATTGATAACCAACACGCCAGAAGGATTTTCTGCCTTGCATCGACTTCAACTCGATGAAGGTTGGCAATGGCTTGGTGGTGCGCCGCTCACAATGCTGCAGCTCAACGCTGACGGAACATCGCGCGAAATCGTGCTGGATCACAATCACCAACAAGTGATTGTTCCGCGCAATGTCTGGCAAGGTGCTTTGACGCAAGGCGAATGGACTTTAGTTTCTTGCTGGTGTTCACCTGCCTTTGAACCAGAACTTTTTGAACTCGGCGATCGCGACGCACTCACCGCGAAATATCCCGCAGATTCCACTCTCATCAAGGAGTTGACCCGTGTCCACTGATCGTGTTCTCGTCACTGGTGCGACAAGCCCACTCGGAGCTGCAGTGTCACGCAGATTTCATGCTTCTGGAGCGAAAGTCGGCGTGCATTACCGCAACGCAGAAACGGTCGCTTTGCAACTCACTGAAGAAATCGATGGCACTGCTCTTCATGCGAATTTCGACACTGATGACGTGGAAAATGTCTGCGAAAAACTCGTGCGGGATTTTCCAGCCAATGTCTTTGTATTGAATGCATCTGCGCAAACTGTGACGCCTTGGGCGGATCTCACTGTGGATGCATTCGACAACATGTATCGCAGTTCCTTGCGTGCGACTGCTGCGATGGTGTTTGTCGCTGCTCGACACTTGATGAATTCATCGGACAACAACAAAGTCATTGTCATCGTTGGCAGTATCGAAGGAATCAAACCAGCTCGAAATCACGCTGCGTATGCCACGATGAAAGCCGCACTTCATCACCTGGTGATGGCGGCTGCACATGAACTTGGGGGACATGGCATTCGTGTCGTTGGAGTTGCACCAGGGCTCATCCACCGCGACGGTCTTGAGAAAGATTGGCCAGAAGGCGTGGCACGGTGGAATCAAGCCGCTGCACTTGGTCGTCCAGTGACCAATGAAGAAGTCGCAGACGCGATTCACGCGCTCGCGCACAACACTGGAATCACTGGCGTCACACTTCCTGTTGATGCTGGTTGGTCCGCAAATCCGTCTTGGTAGTTAGGCTGACATCATGCATATGGTTGATTGCATCATCGCAAAACGAGATGGTCACGAACTCTCCGATGAACAACTGAAGTTTGTCATCGATTCCTACACACAAGGCACCATTCCTGATGAGCAAATGTCATCGCTCTTGATGGCAATTTTTTGGCGTGGAATGAGCGATCGCGAACTTGCAACGTGGACTCAAGCAATGATTGACAGTGGTGAACGCATTGATTTGTCGAGTGTCTCTCGACCGCTTGTAGATAAGCACTCAACTGGTGGTGTTGGAGACAAGATTTCGTTGCCATTGTGCCCGCTTGTTGCCGCATGTGGTGGTGCAGTGCCGCAGCTTTCTGGTCGTGGTCTGGGAATCACCGGCGGCACCTTGGACAAGATGGAATCCATCGCCGGTTGGAATATGAAACTTTCCAACGAGCAAATGGCACAGCAACTTGAGGATCTCGGTGTGGTTATTTGCGCTGCTGGCGATGGGCTCGCGCCAGCAGATCGCAAGCTCTATGCATTGCGCGATGTTGTGGGATGCATAGAAAGTATTCCGCTGATTTCGTCGTCCATCATGAGCAAAAAAATTGCGGAAGGCACAAAGCATTTAGTGCTCGACGTAAAAGTTGGCAGCGGCGCTTTTATGAAAGATCTAGATCGCGCACGTACGCTTGCAAAGACCATGGTTGCCATTGGTGAACGTGCTGGAGTGAAGACTGTTGCACTATTGACGCAGATGGATACACCACTCGGAAACACCGCAGGCAATGCACTAGAAGTTGAAGAATCGATTGAAGTCTTGCGTGGTGGTGGACCTGCTGACATCCGCGAACTCACCATTGCACTCGCTACAGAAATGTTGCAGATTGCAGGTTTTGATACAACACAAGATGAACACAATCCTGCAAAAGCACTTGATGATGGTCGCGCATACAAAGTGTGGTGTGACATGGTGCGTGCGCAGTCAGGAGATCCTGATGCTGCACTGCCAGTAGCGAAATTCCGTCACGAAGTGCGCGCAGAAGTAGATGGTTTTGTTGAACGTCTTGATGCGTACGCACTTGGTGTAGCGAGTTGGCGTCTTGGCGCGGGTCGCGCTCGCAAAGAAGACGCAGTGTCAGCTGGTGCGGGTATTCGTTGGCACAAAACTGAAGGCGACGCGGTCAAAGCCGGCGAGTTGCTTTTCGAACTTTTTGCCGACGACGAGTCCAAATTCGCTGGTGCCCTTGAGGCTCTTGTTACTGCTGTGACTATTGGTACAAAAGTGGTTGAAAAACGGTCGCTCGTGATCGAAAAAATCACCGCCTAAAACGCCTTTTTTCCTCACAAAAGTGCCGTATGTAAAGGTCGCGTTACGGTCTGCCCAAAACTGCCAATCTGCCTACTGTTTTATCAGTCCCGTGCACTACCTTTGCGTAGTCGTCGGCCGCCCGAACTTCCCCTGGCCCCGGCATCCGATATCGGTCATGTCCCACCGGTGGGACATCGAGAGGAGTCACTCCCAAATGTTCGTAAAGCGAATTGCAGCTCTTGCAGCTGTTTCCGCAATTGCCCTCAGTGCATGCAGCGGTAGCTCAGCACCAACCGACGCAGATTGCGCAAAGGCAGAAGTTCTTTGTGTTGGTCTCGTTACAGACACTGGCAAAGTTGATGACAAGTCATTCAACCAGTCAGCATGGGAAGGCGCTAAAGCAGCTGCTGATGAAGCTGGCGGCCTTTCAAAGTACATCGAAACCCTTGATTCAAAGGATTACGCTGCAAACATCAAGCAGTTCACCGACAAGAAGTACGACGTTATCGTCACTGTTGGTTTCTTGATGGCAGATGCAACCGTTCAGGCTGCTAAGGACTACCCAGACACCAAGTTCATCGGTGTTGACCAGTTCCAGGCTGAAACTGTTGCAAACCTCACCGGTTTGATCTTCCCTGAAGATCAGGCAGGTTACGCAGCAGGTTACCTCGCAGGTCTCTTGACCAAGACCAACAAGCTCGGTCAGGTTCTCGGCCTCGAAATCGCACCTGTTCAGAAGTTCGCAAAGGGCTTCGAAGCTGGCGCATTGGCAGCTAACTCAGCCGTCACCGTCACCACCGTCTACCACCCAATGGCAGACAACGGCTTCAACGACCCTGAATGGGGTGCTGCTGAAGCAGAAAAGCAGTTGGCACAGGGTGCTGACGTCATCTTCGGCGCTGGTGGCAACACCGGTAACGGTGCACTTCGCACCATCGCTGCAGCATCTGGCGCAGGTACTTCTATCTACTGCATCGGTGTTGACGCTGACCAGTGGGGCACCGTGCCTGAAGCACAGCCTTGCTTGGTTACCTCAGCAATGAAGCTCATCACCGCAGGCGTGAAGGAACTTGTTCTCGCTGCAAAGGATGGCACCATCGCTGGTGGCAACTACGAAGGCAAGACTGGTCTTGCTGAATACCACGACTTCGATGCAAAACTTGATCAGTCAATCAAGGATCAGGTTGCAACTGTTGTCGCTGGTTTGGCTGACGGTTCAATCGAGACTGGCGTAACTCTTTAATTAGGGTTGCTCTACATTGGGAGCGGGGCGTCGCAAGGCGCCCCGCTCTCGCGCAATTAGAGGGAGAAACATGTCCGACACCGCAGTCGCACCCGAGACGCAGTCGCCATTGCGACGCGTGTGGGAATTTCTCATTGAAAAACAATCTGTCGTCGTTCCCATTGTCGCGCTAGCGCTGGCATTCGGCCTCGGTGCAATTTTGATTTCACTTCAAGGCGTGAATCCGATGTACGCCTACGAATCGCTTTTCCGCGCGGCTTTCGGTTCCACCGATGGTTTGTTGCGAACGATGCAAAAGATGACTCCGCTGGTGCTCACTGGTTTGGCAGTTGTTATTGCGTTGAAAGTTGGTCTCTTCAACATCGGTGCACAGGGTCAGTTGATCTGGGGTGCACTTGGCGCTGCGTGGGCCGGTTATACATACGACTCATGGCCTGCAGTGTTGTTGATTCCTACCTGTTTAATTTTCGGAGTCGTTGCAGGTGCGCTCTGGGCCGCCATCGCTGGTTTACTCAAGGCTTATCGCGGCGTTCACGAAGTTATTTCGACCATCATGCTCAACTCGATTGCATTTGGTCTCATTGAATACTTGCTGTCTGGCCCCATCAAAGAAGAAGGTCAGACGCTGTTGCGTACTCCTGCAATTGCAGACGCAGCCCAACTTCCCACATTTGGTTTTATTCCAGTGGGTGTGATTGTCGCAATCAGTGCCGCAATTCTTTTGCACGCAATGCTCAATCGCACCGTACTCGGTTTTAAGTTCAATACTGTCGGCAAGAACAAGCATGCAGCGGGTTATTCCGGCATGCGCATTCCTCGCTTGATCGTTGGTTCCATGCTCTTTGCGGGTGGTTTCGCTGGTCTCGGTGGAGCTATCGAAACCCTCGGCGTTGTTGGTCGTTATGAATCTGGCTTCAACGTTGGTATCGGCTTCGACGGAATCACGATTGCACTTCTTGCACGTGGCAATCCGCTCGGAACAATTCCCGCAGCGATTTTGGTTGCAGCTTTGCGCGCAGGTGCAACGACGTTGCAGTTTGATACAGGTATCGCACCAGAAATCGTAGACATGATTCTCGCGACCTCTTTGCTCCTCGTATCAATTCCGGTGCTTGCAAATCTTTTGTTCGGAAAGCGCGCAAAGAAGCTTGAATCACTGACAAGTGGATGGGGTGCGTAATGAATTTCTTGAAATCACATCCACGCGCGGTCATCTACACGGTTCTCGTGTTTGGCATTTCTTACGCTTTGTATTTCGTTGATCCAGTTCGCACTCAATCAGTACTCGTCTTTTCTTGGCGTTTCGCGATTCCACTCGTGCTTGCTGCAATGGTCGGTGTAATTGGTGAACGTTCTGGCGTCGTCAACATCGGTATCGAAGGTCAGATGCTGACCTCTGCATTCGTGGGCTTTATGGCGGCGTCTCTCTCACGTTCATTAATCGTCGGCATGCTCGCTGGCGTTGTCATGGGCATTGTGATGGGTGCGTTTTTGGCTTGGGCGGCCGTGAAATGGCAGATGGATCAAATCATCGCCGGTGTCGTGATGAACATTGTCGCGTCAGGTATTACGTCGTTTTATTACAAGCAAGGTCACTTGCTGCCAGGTTTGATGCCGAAGTTCCACGTTCCAGTTTTGGCTGACATTCCACTTATTGGTCCAGTGTTTTTCGAACGCGGCTTCTTCGGTCTCGCAACCCTCGTGGTTGTGGTGTTCTTGCAGTGGGCGCTCTTCCGCACTCGCTGGGGACTTCGCACTCGTGCTGCAGGTGAATACCCATCAGCAGCAGACACTGCAGGTATCGATGTCATCAAACTTCGTTTGATCAACGTTGCTCTTGCTGGTGGCCTCGCAGGTTCCGCTGGCGCATACTTGTCGATGGAAGCCACTGGAACTTTCGAACGTGGATTCACTGCAGGTCGCGGCTTCTTGGCTCTCGCCATTTTGATCTTCGGTATGTGGTACCCGAATCGGGTGATGTTCGCAGCCCTCTTTTTCGGGCTCACCACTGCACTCGCATCACAGTTGCAGGCTGACAAGGTCGTAGACATCCCACAGCAGTTTGTGAACTTGCTGCCGTATGTCATGACCCTCGTTGTCCTCGCATTGGCCGCAGGACGTGTTCGTCCGCCGGCCGCCGCTGGTCAACCATTCGTTCCAGGAGGTTCATGATGGCTCCGATTCTTGAAGTTAAAGGACTCTCGAAGGCTTTCGGCGCAGTTCAGGCCAACAAGGACCTCAACATTCATGTTGAACGCGGTGAAATCATCGCTCTGCTCGTCGAAAACGGTGCTGGCAAATCAACCTTGGTGAAACAAATCTTTGGTCTCATCACTCCAGATGAAGGTCACATCATCATCAACGGTTCTGATGTTGCAATCAAGAATCCTTCTGATGCAATTAGTCGCGGGATTGGGATGGTCCATCAGCATTTTCAGCTCGTACCCGTAATGACTGTTGCCGAAAACGTCATTCTCGGTAACGAACCACACAAAGGTCCACAGCTTGATCTCAACAGTGCACGCGCGATGGTCCGCGACCTTGCATCGAAACTCGGCATGGATGTTGATCCCGACACAGAAATCAACGACCTTCCAGTGGGCACTCAGCAGCGCGTAGAAATTCTCAAAGCGCTCTCTCGCAAAGTGGACCTTTTGATTTTGGATGAACCAACTGCAGTTCTCACTCCGCAAGAGACCGATGAATTGCTGCAGGTCATGAAGCAGCTTGCAGCGCAAGGTACTTCGATTGTTTTCATCACGCACAAACTCCGTGAAGTGCTGGCTGTCGCTGATCGCGTTTATGTTTTGCGCAACGGCCGCATGGCAGGCGAAGTTCGTGCGTCAGAGACAGATCAAGCAGCGCTCGCACATCTCATGGTCGGTCGCGATGTTGTGCTTCGCGTGCAAAAAGGTGAAGCAAAAGTTGCGCACCAAGTTCTTGAGGTCAAAGACTTGGTTGTTCTCGACGATCGCAAACTTAAGGCTGTCAATGGTTTGTCACTCACAGTAAATGCCGGCGAAATCCTCGGTGTTGCAGGCGTTGAGGGCAATGGCCAGCGCGAATTTGTTGAAGCAATTGCAGGCATGCGTCAAGTGGTGTCTGGCACCATCATGATGAAGCAGGAACTCGACATCACCAAGTCAGATCCTTATGAAGTGCATGCAGCCAATGTTGGTCACATCCCCGAAGACCGTGAAAAGCATGGTCTTGTGGCGAGTTACTCAATCGCGGACAACTTGGTTCTCAATCGTTTTGATGAGCCAGAGTTTGCTGCCAAAGGCATTCGCAATTTCTCTGCGATCAACACCAACGCAGAAGCTTTGGTTGAGAAGTTCGATGTTCGCACGTCGTCAATCAAGTCTTCTGCAGCGAGTTTGTCGGGCGGTAATAAGCAGAAGGTTGTGGTCGCTCGTGAATTGAGTGCACAGCCAGAGTTGCTTGTCGCATCTCAGCCAACCCGTGGTGTTGACGTTGGTTCTATCGAATTCATTCACAACCAGATCATCGCTGCTCGCGATGCAGGCGCTGGTGTGCTTTTGGTCAGTGCCGAACTCGATGAAATCTTGTCCTTGTCAGATCGAATTGTTGTCGTGCATCAAGGTCGCGTGGTGGCTGAAATGTCTGGTGCTAATGCAGACCGTGGCGCAATCGGTCGTCTGATGGCTGGCGGCCAGGCCTAAAGCGTGATGGCGAACGCGCCTTCATTGGCCGTAGCTACGAAGAATCGCGGTTCCTGAAAGCCTGCGGCTCTAAACAAGTCTGCGATTGATTTGCGTACGCCCGTGAGCATCGCTGTTGGAATAAGTGCTATCGCGCTACCGCCAAAGCCACCGCCCACCATGCGACTTCCAAGGGCGCCGACTGCATTTGCTGCATCTACAGCAGCATCAAGTTCTGGACACGAGACTGTGTAGTTGTCGCGCAAAGACGTGTGCGATTCATTAAGCAATGTGCCAAGCCGCTCGAAGTCGTTTTTTTCTAGAGCAACTACCGCCTTGTGTACTCGGGCTATTTCAGTGATGGCATGAGTGGCTCGTCGATAATCGGTTTCAGAAAGTTCAGATTTTTTCATTGCAAGCTCATCAAGACTCACGTCGCGAAGCGATGGGGCTTTCAACACATCACAAACATGTTCGAGAGATGCTCGTCGAGCCGCATATCCACCGTCAACCAACGAGTGATGTGCCCGAGTGTCTGTGACGAGCAACGCTAGACCGGCTGCTTCAAGTTCGAGTGGAATGTGCTGGGTTTCCAAAGACTTACAGTCGAGTAACACCGCATGATGTTGGTGCGCGAGCATAGACACCGCTTGATCCATGATGCCGCATGGCATTCCCACGAAATTATTCTCTGCCGCCTGGCAAGCGAGTGCGAGTTCTTCGCGAGTTTTGTTGAGATCCAGTAGTTCGTTGAGAGCAATCGCTGTAGCGCATTCAAGAGCTGCAGAAGATGACAATCCTGCGCCGAGTGGCACATTTCCATCGACCACAATGTTCAGTCCAGTTGTCACGCCAAGTTCGGCAACAACCCCGAGCACATACTCCGCCCAGCCGCGTTTTTTGTCTGGTGCAAGTTGGTTGAGATCAGCAGTCACGGAATGGTCTGGTTTTTGTGCAGAAACTAAAACAACGTGGGAATCATCGCGTCTGCTAATTGCGACTTCTGCGCGATACCCAATCGCGAATGGCAAAACCCAACCTTCGGTGTAATCAATGTGTTCGCCAATGAGATTCACACGCCCTGGTGCGCTGCCCACGACGTGTGGCGCATGCCCAAAATGCTTGTTGAAAAGCGGCACCAAGTTCTCCGACATGATGCGCGGAGTCATTACAGCTGCACCGCTTTGAGTTCGGCAGCTGCCTGTTCTGGTGTGACATCGCTAATCCACGCGCCCATGGCAGATTCACTACCTGCGAGGTACTTAAGTTTTTCTGGTGAACGTCGAATGCATGTGATCTGCATGTGCAAACGAAGGTTGCTTTGATGGTCGCGAATTGGGGCCTGATGCCACGCTGCGATGTATGGCATTTCAACTCCAAACAAGCCATCGAGACGGCGCAACGCTTCGAGATAGACCGCACTGAAGGCATCTGCCTGCTCTTCGGAAAGGTCGGGAAGAGTGCGAACGGAGTGCAGTGGTGCAACATGAATTTCATAGGGATAACGCGATGCAAATGGCACATACGCAATCCAGTGATCGTTTTTCGTCACAACGCGATCGCCGTCATGCAATTCGCGCTCAACAATGTCGTCCATCAAAATGGAACCAGTGCTATCCCAATAGCGATTTGCAGCACTCTGCATCTGCTTGGTCGCCATTGGAATATATGAGTAACCGTATATCTGACCGTGTGGATGCGGCAGTGTCACGCCAATTTCGACTCCGCGATTTTCGAATGGAGCAACATGCATGACGTCTGGAAATTTTGAGATTTCGCGCGTGCGATCGATCCATGCTTCGAGCACTACCCGCGCTTGAGATTCATTCAATTCACGAAAAGAGCCGGTGTGATGTGGTGAAAAGCAAACAACTTCACATTTACCTGCAGCTTCAATGCCAATGTCTTGCAGCCCAACAAGTTTGGGAAGTTTGAAAGTTTGATGTGGCCGAGTCAGCGATGGAAAGCGATTGTCAAAGACAACAACTTCGTAGTCTGATTCTGGAATTTCTGTCAGCATCGTTGTGGCATCTGCGCTGGTAGGGCAAAGCGGACACATTTCTTTTGGCGGGTAGAAAACTCGATTTTGCCGATGCGCTGCGACTGCTACCCAGTCATCTAGCAAAGCATTATGTCGCAGTTCGCCAATCGGGGACTTTGGTTCCGCGGGACGACGATCTTCCGCAGTGCGTTTCTGACCCTTGGTGTCGTAATAGAAGATGGCTCGACCATCAGCAAGCTGCCGTTCGGTGCGAGTGATGTTGTGAGCCACGGGGGTAGCCTAAAGAGAGCAGATGTGTAGATGGGTCACTGCTCGGTTGCAAAGTTGTGCAACGCGTCGCCAGTGAGTCGTTGGACTGTCCATTCGTCCATAGGTACCGCACCTTGCGCGCGATAAAAATCGAGAGCAGGGGTGTTCCAGTCCAAAACCCACCATTCGAGGCGGCCGTAGCCACGGTCAACGCAAATCTGCGCAAGCGTGCGTAGCAGTGCCTTGCCTGCGCCATGCCCGCGGTATTCGGGCTTCACATAGAGGTCTTCGAGGTAGATGCCGTGACGGCCAAGCCATGTGGAGTAGTTGAGGAACCACAGTGCGAAACCGATGACCGTGCCATCAACTTCGGCGACGTGTGCGAAGGAGGCTGGGGAACCGTTGCGTGACTTGTCACCAGAGAAAAGCGCGGCGTGCAAATCTTCGACAGAAGAAACAACTGCGTCAGGTTCTTTTTCGTAGACAGCAAGTTCGACGATCATGTCGTAAATGCTGGGAACATCGGCGGGAGTGACTTCGCGAATTACTAGTGGCATGGCGGCACTTTAGTGAAGGCGCGCAGTGCGCCCATTGCAGAAAAGCAGTAATACTGTAATACTGCTCTCATGCCGAAATCTGCAAAAAAACTTCAAGCGGTCACTGACGATCTGTTTCACGGCCGAGTGACCACTCAAGGTCGAGGTGTCGTGGCACTCCCAGCTGCAGTCCGCCGAATTCTTCAACTCGACGACAAAGGCTCTCAGTTTGATGTCGTAGTTCGTCACGACGGCGTTATTGAACTTCGCCCCCTTGTCGCAGTGCCCGCGGATGAAGCGTGGTTTTGGAGCACGGAATGGCAGGCGGGTGAGCGAGAAGCTGCTGCGGATGTCGCAGCCGGTCGAACCAGAAAATTCTCTTCGCGCAAAGCCGCCGATGCATTTCTTGAATCACTGAGCAAAAAGTGATCGAAGAATTTTCCGAAAAGTTCAATCGTGACTTCAAGAAATTGAAGCGAGAACATCGTAGTTTATTTTTGGAATCACGCATTGCTGTTCTAGACGCAGTCGAAGCGTATGAAAATGGCAAAAGTTTTCAACTTCCATCTAAGTATCGTTTGAAGCAATTACGCAATGCAAATGGGATTCTTGCTTTGACGTGGTCTTTCAAATCTCCAGATGGACGTGCGACTTTCACCCTAACTCAAGAAGAAACGGAAACGTATCTCACCTGGTATCGCGTTGGGACGCATGAGATATTCAAATAAAAAGGGTGACCGTTTCCGGTCACCCTTTTAAAGTTAAGACTTACGCCTTCTTGGTCTCCCAAAAGATTTCTGCGATTGCATCAATCTTTGCGATGAGTTCATCAGCTTTCGCTACATCGTTGGTGCCTTTGGTTCCGCCGGCGCCAGCGAGTTTGGTTGCATCGTTGAACAATGCGTTGAGCTGTGGGTACTTCTCAAAGTGAGGAGCCTTGAAGTAGTCGGTCCAGAGCACCCAGAGGTGTTCTTTGACCATGTGTGAACGCTGTTCTTTGATTGAAACAGCGCGTGCTTTGAATTCTGGATCGGTTGATGCGTGGTATTTCTCCATGCATGCCTTGACTGAAAGTGCTTCGATGCGTGCCTGTGCTGGGTCGTAAACGCCGCAAGGCAGGTCGCAGTGAGCAGAAACCTGGGTGAACACATGACCTCCAAATGGATTGAGGGTCGGCAGACTACCGCCGTGGACTGGTTTTGGCGCGCCCTGGGAGTCACCGTGATGCGGGTGACGGGCGACTCGATGCTGCCCACGTTGAAAGCCGGGCAGTTGGTGCTTGTTCGCCGTGTGAAACCGCAGGTCAACGACATTGTGGTCGCACGACATCCGCACACGGCTGAGCTCATCATCAAAAGAGTGACCAAAATCGAAGCCGACGGCTATTGGCTCGAAGGCGATGCGCACCGTCCCGAATCTGCGGTAAGCAGCAGCGACTCGTGGGTATTTGGTGCAGTGCCTCGCGAACACATCATTGGTGTCGCTCGCCGTTTGCTCTGACTTATTCCTCGTCGTCGATGCGGGCGAGGAAAGTGGCGAAACGTTCCATCGGAATTTCGAACTCGGGATTCAGATCCACAAATTCGCGCAAACGCTCTGCCACCCAACCGAGGTCTACAGTCTCGTCGCCGCGACGCTTTTCAAGTTCTTCAATTCCGCGATCAGTGAAATACATGGCAACTCTTACGCGAATGCGGCTTCGACGAGTGCAGCTTGTTCAACTTCGTGTCGATGGTGACTGCCGACGGAAGGTGATGAAGATGCAGGACGTGAAACGCGCGAAACTTTGCGACCAATGATTTCTGAAAGATGCATCGCCATGAATGGCCATGGTCCTTGGTTCGCAGGCTCGTCTTGCACCCAGCGCACATCTGCATCTGCTGCAACTCCATCGAAGAGTGGGGGCAACGTCAGAAGCGGAAGTGGGTAGAGACGTTCAAGTCGAATAATCGCTACATCTTTCAAGCCACGCTTTTCGCGTTCTGCAACAAGATCGAAGTACACCTTGCCGCTGCACAACAACACTTTCTTCACCGCACTGCGCTCAACTGAATCGTCACCAATCACTGCACGGAAGGTGCCTGATTCGAATTCAGATGTTGCGCTGGTGGAGTACTTCGCACGCAAGAGTGACTTTGGGGTGAAGATGACCAATGGGCGAGTTACCTTCGAATGTGCTTGCCAGCGCAGGAGGTGGAAGTACGAAGCTGGAGTAGTTGGTTGTGCGACAGTCATGTTGTCTTGTGCGCACAACTGCAAGAAACGTTCAATGCGAGCGGACGAGTGATCCGGTCCTTGACCTTCATAACCGTGTGGCAGAAGAAGTGTGACTGCAGAACGCTGCCCCCACTTCTGTTCGCCCGAAGAAATGTATTCGTCAATGATGGTCTGAGCGCCGTTTGCAAAATCGCCGAACTGCGCTTCCCACATGGTGAGGACGTCTGGACGTTCGACTGAATAGCCGTATTCAAAGCCCATCACTGCATATTCGCTCAAAGGTGAGTCGTAAACAAAGAGTTTTGCATCGCCTTCGTAGCACTGCTTCAAAGGTTTGTATTGCCAGCCGGTCTTCTTGTCGACGATGACTGCGTGGCGATGTCCAAATGTTCCGCGACGTGAATCCTGACCGGACAAACGAATCGTGCGACCTTCAGCGAGCAGCGATCCAAGTGCGAGTGCTTCGCCCATTCCCCAGTCGATTTCGTTTTGTTCCACCATTTCAGCACGACGCTTGAACTGCGGTGCAAGACGTGGATGAACGGTGAACCCTTCTGGCATCGTGAGTTGTGAACGCACCACTCGATCGATGATGCCGCGTGAAATTCCGGTCGGAACTTCAAATGCAGGAATTTGTGGATCGAGCGTGATCTGACCTTCGCGCATCACTTTGCTTGTGATCTTCGAAAGCTGATCGTCGTCGTGCGTTTCTGCTTTGGTTTCCTGGAAAACGCGCTCGAGTTGATCTTGGAAGTGCTTCAACGCTGCTTCTGCTTCGTCGACAGTGATGTCGCCGCGACCGATCAGCGATTCGGTGTAGAGCTTGCGAACAGAGCGCTTCTGATCAATCAAGTCGTACATCAAAGGTTGGGTGAGTGACGGATCATCAGCTTCGTTGTGACCGCGACGGCGGTAGCACACGAGATCGATAACGACGTCTTTGTGGAATTGACGACGGAATTCGAAAGCGAGTCGCGCCACTTTGACGACTGCTTCTGGGTCATCGCCATTCACATGGAAGATCGGACCTTGCACCATGCGCGCAATGTCGGTCGAGTACGTCGTCGAACGGCTGTAACGAGGTGAAGTAGTGAAACCAACCTGGTTGTTAACGATGACGTGAATCGTGCCACCAACCCGGTAACCCTGAAGTTGTGACAAATTGAGGGTTTCCATCACGATACCTTGACCAGCGAATGCCGCGTCACCATGCATCAAGATTGGAAGTACGCCGAACTTCACATCACCGGAAAGTTGATCTTGCTTTGCGCGAACAATGCCTTCGAGCACAGCATTGACTGCTTCGAGATGTGATGGATTTGCAGCAAGGTAAACCTTGGTGGCTTTACCGTTTGACGCAGTGAAAGTGCCGGCGGTACCAAGGTGGTACTTCACGTCACCGCTACCTTGTACTGATTCCTGGCCGTAGTGGCCCTCGAATTCGCGGAAGATGTTTCCGTATGACTTGCCCGCGATATTTGCGAGCATGTTCAAGCGACCGCGATGTGGCATGCCGATACATACTTCTTCAAAACTCTTGTCGGCAGCTTCTTCGAGAATTGCATCGATCAAAGGAACTGCAGATTCGCCACCTTCAAGTGAGAAACGCTTTTGCCCCACATATTTGGTCTGCAAGAAAGTTTCGAAAGCTTCTGCCTCGTTCAACTTGTGCAAGATGCGAATCTGTTCGTCGCGATCTAGTTTTTCGTAACCGCGTTCAACGCGTTGCTGTAGCCATTCGCGCTGTACTGGATCTTGAATGTGCATGTATTCAATGCCGATGGTGCGGCAGTAGGCATCGCGAAGTACACCGAGAATTTCGCGCAACTTCATAAACGTGCGGCCAGTAAATCCGCCAACTGCAAATTCACGATCGAGATCCCACAAGGTGAGCCCGTGAGTTGCAACATCGAGATCTTGGTGTTGACGTTGACGGTATTCGAGTGGATCGATGTCTGCCATCAGATGTCCGCGCACACGGAATGCGTGAATCAACGCATGAACGCGAGTGGTCTTGTCGACGTCGCTGTCATGTGCAGCAACGATGTCCTGCGCCCAGTCGATTGGTGCGTAAGGAATGCGGAGAGACGTGAAGATGTCGTTGTAGAAGTCACCTTCACCGAGCAAGTACTGATGAACTCGACGCAAGAAATCACCGGACTGTGCACCCTGGATGATTCGGTGGTCGTAGGTGCTGGTGAGAGTGATGACTTTGCTAATGCCTTGAGCGATCATGGTGGCGTCAGACGCACCCTGAAATTCTGCTGGGTATTCCAAAGCGCCAACACCGATGATGGCACCTTGACCTTGCATCAAACGTGGAACTGAATGCACTGTTCCGATGGTGCCTGGATTGGTCAAACTGACAGTGGTGCCTGCGAAATCATCAACCGTAAGTTTGTTGTTGCGCGCTTTGCGGACCATGTCTTCGTAGGTAAGCCAAAACGTATGGAAATCCATTTGTTCTGCGCTCTTGATATTTGGAACGAGAAGTTGGCGCGTGCCGTCTGGTTTTGCAAGGTCAATTGCAAGTCCGAGGTTGACGCCTTTGTGTTGAATGACAGCTGGCTTGCCTTCAACTTCGGTGAAACCAAAGTTCATTTCAGGCATGTCTTTGAGTGCGCGAACAATTGCGAAACCGATGATGTGAGTGAAAGAAACCTTGCCACCACGGCCGCGTGCCAAGTGGTTGTTGATCACTGTGCGGTTGTCGACCATAAGTTTTGCTGGAATAGCGCGAACGCTGGTTGCAGTTGGAACAGTGAGTGACGCATCCATGTTTGTCACTGTGCGAGCGGACGCGCCTTTGAGAACAACTACTTCGCCGGGTTCTGCAGCGGTTACAGCTTCAACCCCGGGACGCAAATCGCGGACTGCAGTCGCAATGTTTTCTGGAGAAATTGGGCGACTGCTCGGTGGAGGAGTGGTCGGAGGGATTACTTGTGCAGGCGCAGTTTGTGCAGATGCAGGAACTGTGATGAATTCAACTTTTGGTTCGTCAACATTATTTGCTGCTGCTCGTGACTGAATATCGCTCGGGGTGTAGTCAGCGAAGAAGTCCCACCACGCTTGATCAACACTGTTCTTGTCTTCACGGTACTTGTCGTACAACTCATCAACGAGCCATTGATTGGCACCAAAATTGCTGGGTTTAGGTGACTCCGCTGTCACGACGAGACCTTTCAAACGAGGGCAAATCCAAGGTGAAGGGTAGTCGCCTCAGGCGTGAGGGGAATTTTCGGCTTAGGAGACGTCCTGGCGGGTGGTGGTCAGGCCAGCGATGAGCGCAAAAACCACCGCATAACCGAACAGCAGGAGGCCGCCTTGGACCGGCTCGAGATAGGTGCCGCCATTGAGTGAGCGTGCCTGAAGCATCGCATCCGCTGCGCCTGCTGGCATCCACTTGCCGATGTCGGGGAGCAAGAAGGTGAAGAGGCGTTCAATCAACATCACCCACGTCAGGGCGGCGACGATCGCAGCAACTTGGTTCTTAATGAGAGCGCCGAGGGCAATTCCAAGCACGCCATAAAGCGCGAACGCAACCACTGTCGCGACCGCCACTGACTTCACATCATCTGTCGGCATTTCCCAGTGAGGTTTGGTGCCGACAATCCAGGTGGCTAGTGGAAGGTTGATGACCAAATTGATCACCGCAATCACTGCAGAGAAAACTCCAGTGGTAAAAAACTTTGCCACCATAACTTTCCAACGCTGCGGTGTTGCAAGGTATGTGAGAGTCGCGGTGCGATGACGATATTCAGAGGTGAAGCCGATGATGCCGAAAACCAAAATAGTGATGTAGCCCATGCTCACTGCTGTGTACGTCATGCGCACTGAAATTTCGTGAGTCAAATCCGGTAACGGAGCTTGACCTTCACCAGAGTCATAACCGGCGAGAAGCGCATACAACGAAACATAAAGTGCGCCCATTGCCACAGTGACCATTGCGAGCACCCACGTCATTCGGGTGGATGTGAGTTTTCGGAATTCTGATTTGAGTAGAGCCAACATTATTTGTCACCGCCTGTCAGTTGCAGGAATACATCTTCGAGATCGGTGCGTCGATCTGTGAGTCCGTGCAATTCAATGTGATTCTGCAAGGCAATTCGGCCTACTTCGGCACTCGTCAAGCCTTGAATTTCAAGGTGGTGCATATTGCGACGCTCTATGTGGGTCGGTGTTTTGCCGTCGATACCGCGCAACACAGCTTGTGCCATTTCTTCCATCTGCGGAGTTACAACTTCCACATGAGATTTCGTTGACGCGACGAGTTCTTCAAGCGAACATGCTTTGACGAGCGAGCCGCGCGAAATGATGACGACGTCATCAACAGTTTGTTGCACTTCTGCAAGGACGTGAGAAGAAATGAGAACGGTGCCGCCATCAGCTGCATGTTGCTGAAGAAACGTGCGCATCCACGCAATTCCTTCTGGATCCAGTCCGTTTGCAGGTTCATCCAGCACCAACACTTCTGGTCTTCCCAAAAGTGCGCCAGCGAGTGCAAGTCGTTGCTTCATGCCAAGTGAATACGTTTCGACGCGGTGGTCTTTTGCAAAAGTCATTCCAACACGTTCGAGTGCAGTTTCAATATCTGCACGCCCCAGTTTGATTGCATCGGCAATAACAGCGAGGTTTGCATATCCGGTACGCCCTGGATGAAATCCCGTTGCTTCAAGCGATGCGCCGACGAGTCGCGCAGGATTGTCGAGATCTGCGTAGTCGCGACCGTCGATTAATGCAGCGCCCGAGGTAGGTGCAACCAATCCCATCAAACATCTCAGTGAAGTGGACTTTCCTGCGCCATTTGGACCGAGGAAGCCAGTAATGCGTCCAGGCACAACGCTGAAGCTCAACTCCTTGACGGCGTGGGTTTCGCCGAAAGTCTTAGACAATTCTTTGAATTCGATGGTAGTTGCCATGCCTTCATTAAACACCTCTTTGCGACTTCGCTTACTCTGCACCTATGCGTCGCAGGGTGTTTGTCGGGATTCTCACAATCCTCATGTCTGCACCTGTCATGTCGACAGCAATTACTCCTCGTGCATCAATCGTCAACGACTGTCTTGTGGCGCCGACTTTGACTTCTTCGACGCAATCGCAAGTGAGTCAAACCACAGGACTCACGATTACAAAGTATGACTTCGCTCAGGGCATTTCGCACTACGGCCCAGAAGCGACTCGCGTTTCAGTTGCGTCCGCTTCACTCGATGCTTTTGATTTGAAAATCGATCGCGGCGACTATCCGTCAACTTTGGATCCATGGCAATACGTGACTGCCAACCAACCATATGCAGCAGTCAATGCTGGCTTTTTTGATTTGTCTGCGACTGCGCCATATTCATGGGGGCCAGTGATTCGCAACAATCTCATTGAGTATTTCCCACTCGCACGTGTTGATGGTTGGTATGCGCCAGGCTGGCTCGGAGTAGTTGGAATCACAACTCACCCACAAACAACTGGTGGATATGCCGCTAAAGGTTGGGTGAAATCAGCGACCGCCTCGATGACGACCCATGCAGTGAATTTCTCGGCGCTTCCGGCGAGTGCTGCTGTTGTTTATGACTCCAATTTCACTGGCATTACGCCGAAAGGTGATGCGACACTTGTCGTCACGAGTGGTGTTGTCACGTCGATGTTCACTTCAGGACAAGCAATCGCTGTTCCGACAGACGGTTATGTTGTGCAAGCGACTGGTAAACATGCTGACAATGTGCGTCTCTTCACAGTTCATCCGAGCGCGTCACTACCGACAGTTGATCTCGCCACGAATGGCTACAGCACGACAACTTCTACCATCACGATCGGTGCTGAGAAGATTGCAGTAAATGCAGTCAATCTTTCAAATCAAACTGGAAATGCATTCTTTAATTCGTCATGGAAAGTGAATGCACCCGCTCGCGCCATGACTTTTGTTATCTCAAGCGGAAAAGTCAGTGCCGTTTACACCG
>JBEGON010000014.1:0-4020 GCA_041181965.1 Actinomycetota bacterium | reverse complement strand
GTTCGGATGGGTCATGAGCGGTCCCTCTGATTTATCTTGATATCAAGATATCTTAGTTGAACCGCACAATCGTCTCGAAATGACCTGTCATCGGAAACGCATCCCATGCAGAAATTTCCGTAGGTTTGAAGCCCAATTCGGCCAAATCAGCAATGTCACGGGCAAGCGCGGCCGGATCGCAGGCAACATACACAATTCGTGATGGCCTCAAACGCGCTATTGCTTGCAACACTTCTTTGCCGGCACCCACACGTGGAGGATCGAGAACGACAGCATCACACTTTTTTACACCTGAACGTTTCAACCAAGACAAAACATCACCAGAAGATGCTTGAGCCTGTGCGAATCGCGCAATGTTCTTTTTCAACGCGCGAGCTGCGTCGTTGTCACCCTCGACAGCATCAAGACGGCCGCCCAATCCAACAGCGTCTGCAAGTGGAACAGAAAACAAACCTGCACCCGCATACAAATCAATGATGTGTTCGCCAACCTGCGGTTGAACAAGTCGGTTCACTTCGCGCACAAAAACTTCTGGTGCCGAAATATGACCTTGCCAAAAACCGCGAGCGCGCAATTCGTAGGAATATCCGCCCACACGTTCAACAACTTTTTCGTCGCCCGCACCTAATGGAAGCAAAACGACATCATCTCCACTAGTGGCAACAGCCCGCACTTCCCCGTCGGCTTGCCACGGAACGTTTGTGATGCCATCGCCGCTGATGCTTGGGACAGCAACCACGCATTCACTGACAGTCACGACATCATGTGACGAATGACGACGGAAACCTGCGCGTCCACGCGCATCTGTGGCGTATTCAACGCGCGTGCGCCAATTCAAACCATTTTCATCAGCACGTAGCGGCAAAACTTTCGCAGTGCGAACAAGATCGGAATCAGCAGAAAGCTTTCCCAACCGCACCAGCTGCTCTTGCAGAACACTGGTCTTCATTTCACGCTGGTAAGCGATGTCTGCATGTTGCCAATCGCAACCGCCACATGCACCTGCGTACTTACACGGTGGCGACACTCGATGTGGTGATGGAGTCCAAACTTCCACGGCATCGGCAAAGGCAAGTTTTTTGCTCACCTTGGTGATTTCTGCCAGAACTTTTTCACCAGGCAGCGTGTGACGAACAAAAACAACTTGTCCATCGAATCGACCAACACAATGGCCGCCATGCGCGACTCGGTCGATCGAGATTTCTACTCGATCACCAATTGCAATCGTCATTATGCGCCGAACTCACGTTTGACGTTGTCATCAGATCGCTGGCTATTGGGTTGACCGCGACGTACTGCACCAGCAGCCTGAGGCTCTGGGCGTTGCGCTACTTCTGCACTTGATGCCATTTGGTACGGAACGCTTGCCACGATGACACCTTTGGTGAACAGCAGTCGACTCTTCAGTCGCAGTGCGCTCTGGTTGTGAAGTAATTGTTCCCACCAGCGGCCGACCACATATTCTGGAACATACACAATCACGATGTCATTCGAATGTTCCCGAAGAGACTGAACGTAATCCAAAATCGGACGCGTAATTTCACGGTACGGAGAATCGAGAACTCGCAGAGTGACTGGAATCTTTCGTTCTTCCCATTCGCGCATCAGCGCTTCGGTAGATGCAGAATCCACGTTGACGGTGATGGCTTCAAGAACAGTTGGTCGCGATGCGCGGGCGTAATTGATGGCGCGCAGTGTCGCTTTATGAATTTTCGAAACTGGCACCACAGCATGCACGCGGCTAGGCAACGTGGATTTTTCGTCCGGTGCAATCGCCAATTCGTCGCTCACCATGTCGTAGTGACGTTTGATTCCTTGCATCAACAAATACAAGAGTGGCATAGCAATGCAGACGATGTATGCGCCATGTGTGAACTTAGTGATCAAAACGATGAAAAGGACCGATCCAGTCATCACAAAACCAACAGCATTAATGATGCGACTGCGGAACATCTTGGAGCGTTCCGCAGAATTGTTTTCGGTCTTCATCAGCCGAGTCCAGTGACGGATCATGCCGAGCTGACTCAAAGTGAAGCTCACAAAAACGCCAAGAATGTAAAGCTGAATCAGTTTTGAAACATCAGCTTTGTAAATCACAACCAGGATGATCGCCAAACCAGCAAGCGTGAAAATACCGTTTGAGAATGCAAGGCGGTCGCCGCGGGTGTGCAATTGGCGTGGCAGATAACCGTCACGAGCAAGAATCGAACCGAGAACTGGGAAACCATTGAAGGCAGTGTTTGCGGCAAGTGCCAAAATCAATGCGGTGGTTGCAGTGATAAAGATGAATCCCACATGAAAATTGCTGAAGACAGCGCTCGCTACCTGCGCAATGACAGTCTTTTGTTGTTGACCCGCAGGAAGTCCAACCAAGTTTTCATCGATTTCTGTGACCTGAACGCCCAGTTTGACGCTTAGCCAGGTCAAACCCGAGAACATTGTTGTCGCGATCAGACCAAGCATCAGCAAAGTTTTCGCAGCGTTGGCGGACTTTGGTTTTTTGAATGCGGGAACGCCATTACTAATGGCCTCGATACCAGTAAGTGCCGTGGTGCCTGAAGAAAAAGATCGCGCGAGCAAGTAGATCAAAGCGCCACCAGTCACCGTTGCTTCAGGAGCGATTTGCCAGTGGGCACTTTCTGCTTCAACAACTTCGCCATGGGCGAAGCGCCAGAGAGCGAAAAAGATCATTGCATAAATGCCGAACATGAAGAGATAGGTAGGAATTGCGAAAGCAACACCAGATTCACGAACACCGCGAAGGTTTACAGCTGTGATGAGAATGATGAATGCCACGGCCCACGCGGTCGCGTGCTGATGAATCGATGGCACCGCTGAAGCGATGTTGGCAACTGCGGAAGAAATCGATACCGCGACGGTCATGACATAGTCGATGAGTAGAGCGCTCGCTACAAGAACTCCAGGGCGAGAACCCAAATTGGTGGTGACCACTTCATAATCGCCACCACCCGACGGATAGGCGTGAACGTTTTGGCGATAAGACGCCACAACCACGAAAAAGACGAAGACAACGAGGGCTGCGACCCAGCCCGCATACTGCAGCATTGCTGCGCCGCCGATGGCGAGAACGAGCAAAATTTCTTGGGTTGCGTACGCGTTGGACGACAGAGCATCAGATGCGAAAACAGGTAGCGCCAAACGCTTTGGGAGCAGAGTCTCGCCGAGTTGCTCGCTGCGCATTGCTCGGCCAAGCACTACTCGCTTCGCAACGGAAGTAATACCCACGGAGCGGAGCCTAGACGGCTAGTGGCTGTTTACCCCGCTAGTGTGGGCAAGTAACGGATGTTGAGGAGTAACACGTGCATATCGTCATCATGGGATGCGGACGCGTTGGAAGTGCACTTGCCGAACATCTCGACAATGCCGGGCATTCAGTCGCGGTACTTGACCAAGATCCGCTTGCTTTTCGCAAACTTTCATCGACCTTCACTGGTCGCACGATTACTGGCGTTGGTTTTGACCGCGACCGTCTCAAAGAAGCAGGCATTGAACGCGCTGATGCATTCGCTGCCGTTTCAAGTGGCGACAACTCCAACATCATTTCAGCTCGCGTCGCTCGCGAAACATTTGGTGTGAAAAACGTCGTTGCCCGCATTTACGATCCACGTCGCGCTGAGATTTACCAACGACTCGGTATCGAAACTGTCGCAACTGTTGCGTGGACTACCCAACAAATCATTCGTCGCATTCAACCGATTGCGGCCGAGGAATACCGCGACAGCACTGGCAGCTTGGCTCTCGCCGAACTCCCCTACAACAAAGCTTGGATTGGCCATCGCGTCGCAAAACTTGGACTCGACTCAGGTGCGCGCATCGGTTATCTAAATCGCTTCGGCAACGCGATTTTGCCGAACAAAGATTTAGTAATCCAAGAAGGTGACATCGTTCACGCGATCTTCAAACTCAGCGAACAAGACAACGTTGTCCGCGTGTTCAACAATCCACCGGAGGCATAATCATGCGCGTTGCTATTGCTGGTGCCGGCAAAGTTGGCCGCTC
>JBEGON010000013.1:0-3443 GCA_041181965.1 Actinomycetota bacterium | reverse complement strand
GTTTGAAGCGTCTAGCTGATCTCGGTGCACCAGAGATCATCGTTAATAATGAAAAGCGTATGTTGCAGGAAGCTGTTGACTCGCTATTCGATAACGGTCGTCGTGGTCGCCCAGTTACGGGCCCAGGCAACCGTCCATTGAAGTCGTTGTCTGACATGCTCAAGGGTAAGCAAGGACGTTTCCGTCAGAACTTGCTCGGTAAGCGCGTTGACTACTCTGGCCGTTCGGTCATCGTTGTTGGTCCACAGTTGAAGTTGCACCAGTGTGGTCTTCCAAAGCAGATGGCACTCGAACTCTTCAAGCCATTCGTAATGAAGCGTCTTGTTGATCTCAATCACGCACAAAACATCAAGAGCGCAAAGCGCATGGTTGAACGTTCACGTTCTATCGTGTGGGACGTTCTCGAAGAAGTGATTGCAGAACATCCTGTCTTGCTCAACCGCGCACCAACCTTGCACCGCTTGGGTATCCAGGCGTTCGAGCCAGTGCTGATTGAAGGTAAAGCAATTCAGATTCACCCACTCGTATGTACTGCGTTTAACGCTGACTTCGACGGTGACCAGATGGCTGTTCACGTTCCATTGTCTGCAGAAGCTCAAGCTGAAGCACGCATCTTGATGTTGTCTTCAAACAACATTCTTTCTCCTGCAAGCGGCAAGCCAATCACCACTCCTACCCAGGACATGGTGCTGGGTATCTACCACTTGACCGGTGAACGCAAGGGTGTTGCTGGCGAAGGTCGCGCATTCACTTCTATCTCAGAAGCGTTGATGGCATTCGATCGTCACGACTTGGCACTTCAGGCGAAGATCAAAGTCCGCGTAAGCAACGTGACTCTTGGTGAAGGTTACGAAAAGCCTGCGGACTTCAAGTACGGCGATCAGATCCTTCTCGAAACCACTCTCGGTCGCGCATTGTTCAACGATGCGCTTCCTGCTGACTACGAATTCGTTAACGAAGAAGTTGGCAAGAAGGAACTCACTGAAATCGTGAACCGTCTTGCAGACAACTACCCGAAGGTTGTTGTCGCAGCGACCCTCGATGCGTTGAAGGAACTCGGTTTCTACTGGGCAACTCGTTCAGGCGTTTCAATCGGTATCGAAGACGTTGTGGTTCCGACCGAAAAGCCTGCATTGCTCGCAGCTGCTGAAGATGAAGCAGACAAGGTTGAACGCAACTTTGCTCGCGGTCTCATCAGCGACTCAGAGCGTCGTACCGAATTGATTGATATTTGGACGAAGGTCACTGACGAAATCGCACGCAAGATGAATGACAACTTCGATGAGAGCAATCCGGTTTACAAGATGGCTCACTCAGGTGCCCGAGGCAACATGCTTCAGGTTCGTCAGCTCGCTGGTATGCGTGGTCTTGTGGCTAACACCAAGGGTGAGATCATGCCTCGCCCAATCAAGTCGAACTTCCGTGAAGGTCTCTCAGTTCTCGAGTACTTCATTTCGACACACGGTGCACGTAAGGGTCTCGCTGACACCGCACTCCGTACCGCAGACGCTGGTTACTTGACTCGTCGTCTCGTCGACGTTTCACAGGATGTCATCGTTCGCGAAGCAGATTGTGGAACCGAATCAGGTCTCGTCAAGATCATCGGTGATGTCAACAGTGGTGTTGTTTCACGTCACCGCTACGCAGAAACATCAGTTGTTTCTCGCACCTTGGCAGAACCAGTGAAGGACAAGAACGGCAACGTTGTCGCTGAAGCAAACACCACTGTTACCAATACTTTGGTTGATGAATTCATCGCAGCAGGCGTTTCTGAAATCAAGGTTCGCTCAGTACTTACTTGCGAAAGCAAGTTGAGCACCTGCGGTAAGTGCTACGGCCTCAGCTTGGCAATGAACCGTCCGGTTGAAATCGGTGAAGCGATCGGTATCGTCGCAGCACAGTCAATTGGTGAACCAGGAACTCAGCTCACGATGCGTACCTTCCACACTGGTGGTGCGGTCGGTGAAGGTGGTGCTCGTGACATTACTCACGGTTTGCCACGCGTCGTTGAATTGTTCGAAGCTCGCGATCCAAAGGGTAAGTCAGAGATTTCTGAAGCCGATGGTGTCATCAAGATTGAAATCACTGACAAGGAAAAACTTGTTTACGTGATTCCTGATGACGGATCAGATCCAAAGAAGTACAAGCTCGCAAAGAGCAAGGCTTTGGCGAAGGTCGACGGCAAGGAACTCAAGGATGGCGACCGCGTCGTTGCTGCACAGCAGCTCACCGACGGTGTTGTCGATCCAAAGGACAAGCTCCGCATCCAAGGTGTTCGCGAAGCCGAGAAGTTCTTGGTTGGTGAAGTTCAGGACGTTTACCGTTCACAGGGTCAGAACATTCACGACAAGCACATCGAAGTCATCGTTCGCCAAATGATGCGCCGCATCATCATTGTTGACGGTGGCGACACCGACATGCTCGATGGTGACTTGGTCGATCGTTCAGAATTCGTAAGCAAGAACCGCGAAATGATCACCACCGGTGGTCAGGCAGCGACTGGTCGCCCAGAACTTATGGGTATCACCAAGGCGTCTCTTGCTACCGAATCATGGTTGTCTGCTGCATCGTTCCAGGAAACCACCAAGGTTCTTACCGATGCTGCGCTTCAGGTTCGTTCGGACAAGTTGCTCGGTCTCAAGGAAAACGTCATCCTCGGAAAGCTCATCCCAGCAGGTACGGGTCTTGCCCAATACCGCGCTGTCACGGTCGAGCCAACGGAAGAAGCAAAGGCGTCGATGTACGCAAGCATCTCTTCCTACGCGGACGATTACGGCGATGTCGGATTCGGTGTCGGTTCGGGCGAAGCAATTCCGCTCGACGATCTCCGTCTCAACGACTACCGCTAAACACATTCAATCGAAAGCCGGTCCCACTGGGGCCGGCTTTCGTGTTTGTGAAGGTAAGTTGATTCCGTGACGCGCAAAACTCAGTGGCTCAATGACGCCATCCTGTACGAGATTTATCCGCAATCGTTTCTCGACTCAAACGGTGACGGCATCGGCGATCTACCGGGTGCAATGTCGAAACTCGATTACTTGCAGTGGCTAGGTATCAACACGATTTGGTTCAATCCATGTTTTGCGTCCCCATTCTTCGATGCTGGTTACGACGTCGCGGACTACCTGACTATTGCGCCGCGTTATGGCACCAATGAAGACATGGAAAAGTTCGTCGAAGAAGCAAAGCGACGTGACATTCGAGTGCTACTCGATCTTGTCATTGGACACACAAGTGTCGATCACCAATGGTTTGTCGAAGAAGCGAATATCGAAGGACCTCACCCTTTAGGCGACAGATTCATTTGGAGTGAGAATCCAAATTTGCATGACACCACCGGTGACACACTCGGGAATGTTCCGTGGGTTTTGAATACAGGTAAGCGCGGCGGATATTTCTTCAAGAATTTCTTTGTCTCCCAACCCGCACTCAACTTCGGATAT
>JBEGON010000012.1:0-26382 GCA_041181965.1 Actinomycetota bacterium | reverse complement strand
TCGCGACAGCAGTCTTACCAGTCTGACGGTCACCAATGATCAACTGACGCTGGCCACGACCAATAGCGGTCATCGCGTCAATTGCTTTGATTCCAGTCTGCATTGGTTCTTTCACTGGCTGGCGCTGAACAACAGTTGGCGCCTGAAGTTCGAGTGCACGAGTTGCCTCTGCAGTGATAGGGCCTTTGCCATCGATTGGGTTGCCGAGTGGATCGACCACGCGACCGAGGAAGCCATCGCCTACTGGCACAGACAAAATTTCACCTGTACGACGGACGGTTTGTCCTTCTTCAACTGCTGCACCATCGCCGAGCAACACGACACCGATTTCGGCGACGTCGAGGTTGAGGGCGAGACCGCGAAGGCCACCTTCGAATTCCAACAATTCGTTGGTCATTGCTGAGTGGAGACCTTCAACGCGAGCAATGCCGTCACCGGTTTCTACAACGCGACCGACTTCGTCACGAGTAGTGGCTGGGGCAAATGACGCGACGTTGCGCTCAATGGCGGCGCGGATTTCGTCCGGGCGGATCGAAAGCTCCGTCATGATGTCCTGCTTCCTTGTTTCTTGTGGTTTTTTAAGTCTGATTAGCCGACGACGACGCGACGAGCTTGTTCGAGACGGGTTCGGATGCTGCCGTCGATCACATCATCACCGAGACGCACAGACACGCCTCCGATGAGTGATGGGTCAACAACAACGTTGAGACTGACCTGACGGCCAGCAAGACGAGCAAGCACATTCGCAAGGCGATTCGCTTGTTCGTCAGAGAGAGAAATTGCGACACGAACATCAGCCACGATGCGTTCACGCTGTTTTGCAGCGAGTTCGTTCAATGACTTGATGGCGACATCAACACGACGTCCACGCAAGTTTGCGGCAGTGTGCACGAGCAATTGCTCGGCACCTTTCGCTGAACGACCTGCAAGAACATCGCGCACGACACCACTCTTTGCACTACCAGTGAGTGCTGGATTGGTGAGTGCCATCTGCAATTCTGGATTTGCATCAACTGCACGACCGAAAAGGAAAAGTTCCTCTTCGACGCGGTCGAGCTCGTTCTTCTTTTCGGCATCAGCAAAAATAATTTGTGCAGCAAGCGCTTCGAGCGCTTCTGCCAAATCTTCTGCGTCAGACCAACGAGAACCAGCAACACCTACGAGCACGTCAAGTGCAAGTGAGTTGATGCGTGAACCAAAGAGATCACGAACAAGATTCTGTCGCGCTTCAGTTGGTTGACCTGCGTCAGCAACTGCAACACGAAGTGCCTTGTCCCCTGCGAATAATGCTGACGCACTAAGCAGGTCTGCGGCAGCCGAAGAGAACTCTGCATCGCCACTGCGCGCAACCAATTGGTTTTGCAATGTGTTGAGAGATTCGCGGCTTGAACCGAGCATTAGCGACCTGCCTCTGATGCCTGGCGTTCGAGGTCAGAGATGAAGCGATCGACAACAGCACGCGCGCGTGCGTCGTCGCTCAAAGATTCACCAACAACCTTGCCTGCCAAATCCAATGCAAGTGAGCCAACTTCTTTTTGCAATGAAGACACTGCAGAAGAACGTTCAGCTTTGACTTGCTCTGCGGCACGTTGTGCGACAGCCGATGCTTCAGCAACTGCGGCTGACTTTGCTTCCTCGATGATTGCGCGCTTTTCTTCATCGGCTGCGGCACGAATGCCAGCCGCTGAATTACGCGCTTCAGCGAGTTGTGCGGAATATTGAGCAAGAGCTTCTTGAGCTTTTGCTTGCGCATCTTCGGCACGCTTGAGGCCACCTTCGATTTTTTCCGCGCGTTCAACAAGAACCTTGTTGAACATTGGCGAAACAAACTTCGAGAACAGCACCAAGAGGATGACGAAAGAAACGCTTCCCCACAGCAAATCAGCAGTTGCTGGAAGAAGGATTGAGCCTTCTCCTTCAGCTGCGATAAGTCCGATCATTGTGACAATCCGTCCCTAGAAACTTCGACTATACGAAGAGGAAGCCGGCGACAAGACCGATAAGAGCGAGAGCTTCGGTGAACGCGATACCCAAGAACATGTTGACGCGGAGTACACCGGTTGCTTCTGGCTGACGAGCGATACCTTCGAGGGCTTTACCAACCAAGATACCGATGCCGATGCCAGGTCCGATTGCGGCGAGGCCGTAACCAATAGCATTCAAGTTGCCGCTGACTGCTTCAGCAGCTGCAATAACAGCGAGGTTGCTCACTGCATTTCCTTTCGTTATGGCGTTTCGTCGGATGACAAAACGTCGTCTGTGTTTTGTTTTCTCGGTTTAGTGCTCGTCTGCAATCGCACCACTGATGTAGACCGCGGTCAACAACGTGAAGATGTACGCCTGCAGGAAAGCGACCAATACTTCAAACAACGTAAAGGCAAAGCCCATCGCGTAAGAAGCAAGACCGAAAATTTTGAGGAATCCGACTCCGTCAAAGAGAAGGAATGAAGTCGCGCTGAAGAACAGCACGAGAAGCAAGTGGCCCGCCATCATGTTTGCAAGCAAACGAATGGTCAACGTCACTGGACGCAAGATGAAGGTCGACATTGCTTCGATAGGAGTCACGAGCAAGTAGATCGGAGCTGGAACTCCCGGTGGGAACAAGTTCATCTTGAAGTAGTGACCAACACCGTGATGGCGCAGACCTGATGCGTTGAAGACAAACCACGTGGCAACGGCCAAAATCAAAGGAACAGCAATAACGGAAGTTCCAGCAATCTGTAGACCAGGAATGATGCCGGTGATGTTGAATGCCAACAACATAAAGAACAAAGTGCTCAAGTACGACGCGTACTTGGCACCTGCATGTCCCATGACTTCTTCAGCGATATTGATGCGAACGAAGTCGAGTGCAATTTCACCTGCAGCCTGAAGTTTGTTCGGTACAAACTTTGCGCGAGTGAATGCGGCGATAAAGAAGAATGACACAACGAAGGTCATCAAAATCATGATCAGGTTGATGCGTGACATTTCGAACGCAGTACCTTGGAAGAGAACAGCACCTGGGAAAAATTCTGCAGTCGATGGGGCTTCAAAGCCACCATTTCCTTCACTCATCCGAATGAGTACGCCTTCGCGCAGCATTCCCAAGTTCTCCTTCTATATGTTCGACGGATCGAACGATTTAGTCGCGTCCGAATCTCACGTACACGATGTAGAGCGAGGTGATGAAACCGACAACTACTCCTGCAGCAGTAAAAACTCGCGAAGTGTTGAACCAGTGATCACATGCCCAACCAACTGCTCCCCACACCGCAGGACCTGCAACGAGTGTGCTGATCGCTGCCCACACTTGCGACTCTCCTCGCGAGTCATGCGAGTACTTGTCAGAGTTGTGTGAGGTTTTCGATTGGGCGGTCTCCTTAGGTTCAAATTGACCGCTCATCGGGGCGGATTCTAAGGGGTTTGCGAAGGCGCAAAATCCGCGGGGTTAGCGCTGCGGATCCACGTAGGGGACGCGGGTTTTGAGGGTGATTAACGCTTCAAATGTGAGCATGGCGAAGGTGGCGATGAGCAGGGTCGCGAAGAAGGCTGGACGTGAGTAGAAGTCCTCACCGCGTAGCCATGCGAGCACGCACAGAAGCAGGATGATTTTGATGAGCCACGAGCCGAGGACCACAAATCCAAGATATTGAGGCTTAAGCGAGGCAGTGCGCAGAGCGGTGAAAGCGGTAAAAGCGAAGAAGATCCAGGCCAATCCCCCGCCGAGCAAGATGCCCCAGCCCACACTGTTCTGACCCGTGATGAGTAGCACTCCACCCAGAATCACGATGCCGGAGAAGATGGCCAAACCCATCGTCACGATGCGTTTCATCGGCTGAACCAAAGCTGGAGAACTCATGCGGTCACACTCTCTTTCTTGGTGGCCGGTTGGCGCATGCGATGGACAAGCACCACAAAGCCCACGCAAAACAAACTGAGTGCATACGGAATAGGAATGAACGTGATCGATACTGCGGAAAACGACACTAGTGCGGCCCAGGAATACATCAACACCGCTGCACGCTTGACGGAGTGGCCGCGTTGCAAGAGTCGATGGTGCAGGTGCTCTTTGTCCGGAGTAAAGGGCGACTGGCCACGCTTCACGCGTCGATAGATGGCAAGCAACATGTCGAGCATCGGCAATGCGATAACTGCGAACGGCAAAAGAATTGGAAGCAACGTCGGCGCGAGTGATGTGCCTTCGAGTGCATTTGGATCCACTTGGCCCGTCAACGAAATCATTGAGGTGCTCAATAGAAGTCCGAGCAGCATCGAACCGGTGTCGCCCATGAAGATGCGCGCTGGATTGAAGTTGTGTGGCAAGAAACCGAGAGTCATTCCCGTGAGTGCAACACCAATGAGAGTCGAAAGAGTTGCACGTTCTAATCCAAAGTGAACGCTCAACCAGTAGGAATAAACGAATGATGCAAAAGCCGCGATGCCAATAACACCAGCAGCGAGTCCATCAAGTCCATCAATGAAGTTCACTGCATTCATTGCGCCGACGACGACAAGCACTGTCAACACAACACTGCTTAATGGATCGAGAATCGTTGCGTTGCCGAGTGGCAACCAAATAAAACCAACACCTTGATAAGCAAGCCAGCCACCAGCAAGTGCTTGACCCGCGAATTTAGTTGGCGCATCAAGTCCGTAGCGATCGTCAATGAGTCCAAGAACAACGATGATTAATGCTGAAACAAACACAGCTCCAGCAGCACTTGTATCAACAAACACAGCACTCATCATCGGAAGTTGTCGCGCGAGAAGCAGTGCAGCGATAAAGCCACCGAACATTGCGAGACCACCCCAACGCGGAGTGATCTCCTGGTGCACATCGCGTTCGCGGATTTCAGTCATCGCGCGAGCGCGAATTGCAAGTTCACGAACAAAAGGTGTGAGCAAATAGGTTACAGCGGCAGCTGCGAATAAACACAGTAAATATTCGCGCATCGCTGATTACCGAATTCTCGTTATCCGCGTGGGTAAGCCGGGAATTGCTTGACCAATGCGCTGACGTCGGCTGCCACTGCAGCAGTTTCAGCATCCGTGGTTGCTTTCACCGCACGTGAAATGAATTGAGCGATTTGCTTCATCTGTTCAACGCCCATGCCTTGGGTAGTAACAGATGGAGTGCCGACGCGAATACCTGATGCGATTGAAGGTGGCACTGGATCGTAAGGAATTGCGTTCTTGTTCAAAACAATCTTTGCCGCACCTGCGCGCTTTTCAGCATCCGCACCGCTCACACCAATTCCCTGCAAGTCGAGCAATGACAAGTGGGTATCAGTGCCGCCAGTGATTGGACGCATACCTTCTTCTGCAAGTGCTGCAGTGAGGGCTTGTGAGTTTGCAATGACATTCTTTGCGTATGCCTGGTATTCCGGCGTTGCACATTCTGCAAGGTTCACTGCTTTTGCAGCGACCGCATGCATCAGTGGACCACCTTGCATCATCGGGAAGACAGCTTTGTCGATTGCTGCTGCATATTCCTCTTTGCACAAAATCATGCCGCCGCGAGGACCGCGCAACACTTTGTGCGTTGTGAACGTGACTACGTCTGCGTAAGGAACTGGGCTAGGAATTGCTTTACCTGCAACAAGGCCGATGAAGTGAGCTGCGTCGACCATAAGTTTTGCGCCAACTTCATCAGCGATTTCACGGAACGCAGCAAAGTTGATCAGACGTGGAATAGCACTACCGCCAGCGATGATCATCTTTGGTTTATGTTCGCGAGCAAGCGAACGCACCTGGTCGTAGTCAATGTCTTCGCTGCCTTGTGCAACTCCGTAAGCAAATGCGTTGAACCACTTGCCTGAGAATGAAACTTTTGTGCCATGGGTGAGATGACCACCGTGTGGCAATGCCATGCCGAGGATGGTGTCGCCCGGCTGAAGCAATGCGCCGTAGACAGCCATGTTTGCTGATGCGCCAGAGTGTGGTTGCAAGTTTGCGTGTTCTGCACCAAACAAACTCTTCGCGCGTTCAATACCGAGTGTCTCTGCTTCGTCGACAACTTCGCAACCGCCGTAGTAACGACGACCTGGGTAACCCTCTGCGTACTTATTCGAGAGTGTGCTGCCGAGTGCCGCAAGGACTGACGGGCTGGTGAAGTTTTCAGATGCAATGAGCTGAAGGCCGTTACGTTGGCGATCAAGTTCGCGCAACAGGATGTCGGCGATCTGTGGATCGAGGGCTTGGAGCTGTGCGAAATCAGGTCCCCAAAATGGAGTCTCAGACATGAGCGGCCTTTCGAAGTGCGGCGGCGGGCAGGAGGCAAAGGTAGTCTTCGAAGGTGGGGAAGCGTCAGAGCGCAGGTTGGGTTTCTATCTCAATTGGGATTTTTGCGGCGTTTGCAATTGCAGGTGCAGGTTTTCTCGCGTACTACTACCCACGCTGGGACTTCGGCGGATATAGCTCGGCATCGAGCTACTGCTACTACCAATACATGGATCAACATCCAAACGCCACTGAGCTAGAGGTTCCACGCGGCTACGCTCTGTGGATTCCGTTCACACCGTGGTTCATCTGCGATGTGTTTCCGCAGGGCTAGTTAGCGACCATCGTCACCGAAGGCAAAACTTGCCGCAAGTCTGCGTGGCTGAGTGCTCCCAGGCGAACAATGTTGGGTTTCGCTCCACGGAAATCAACGATGGTGGAAAGTTTTTCTGGATCGGCCGCACCGGTGTTGAGCCAGTGGCGGACATCGCTCCCCCACATTTCTGATGCTTGGGTTGCAGTGGTCGGCGCGGAGTGATTGCCACGAGTCGCTGCGATTGCCATCACCATGCCAACTTCGGTGACAACTTCGCGCGTCCATTCATCCTGCGGCATTCGCACGCTAATCGCATCGCTGCTTGCGTGCCACGCGAGAGTTGGTTGCGGTTTGGCGATGATGGTGAGTGGACCCGGCCAGAAAGCATCAATCAGAGTGCGCATCTCGTCGGTGAAGTTCAACAATATTCCGTGAAGTACTTCACTTCGTCCGACAAGAATTGGTGTGATGGCATCGTGACGATCTTTAAGGTCGAAAATCTTGTTGATGCCGATTGCGCTGAATGCATCAGTGGCAAGTGCATAACTTGAATCTGCATGAAGACCCACGACTTCGCCTGCGCGCATTGCAGTGACGACAACATTCGTCGCGGTTGCGCGATCATCTGGCGTGAACAATGTCATTCTGCAGCTCGAATCGCCGTGGTGAATCGTGGGCGACCCGCGAGATCAAGATGATCTTTCACGTCGGTGAATCCGCCGGCTTCGCGAACAGTGCGTGGCACTGATGCTTCACTATCTTCGCCTTGTAAGTCACCATGTTCGATGATGACCATTCCCCCTAGTTTCAGCAATGGTTTTGCGGCTTGTAGAACAGCATGCACGAAATACAAACCATCATCGCCACCATAGAGCGCTTCGAGTGGCTCATGGGTCGCAACTTCAGGATCGCGCGGAATTGCCCAGTTTGGAATGTACGGCGGATTGCTGACGATGACATCAGTGTTGCCTTTGTAGTGCGAAAGGGTGCGACGTTCACATCCGCGCACATCGCCCTTCACCCACGCGAGTTTGCTGCCAGCGCGACGGATGGATTCAAGATGTTCTTCGACATTTTTACGTCCCCATTCGAATGCTTTTGGCACGAGTTCCAGGCCAACAACTTCTGCATTCTTGATTTCCATCGCAATCGAAATCGTCATTGCAGCACTACCTGCACAGAGATCGATGATGATTGGGTTTTCAATGTTGGCAGTGTGTTTGATTGCAGCGTCGACAAGCAATTCCGTCTCAGGGCGAGGTGTGAGCACACCAGGACCACAACTCACTTCAATGTGACGAAAAGGTGCGCGACCAGTGATGTGCTGAAGTGGAATTCGTTTGGTGCGAGTTGCGATGGCGCGTTCGAATGCGCGACGTTGATCTTCGGTGATGTGATCGACGAGCGTAAGTTCGCTGCGCTTTTTGCCCAGGATGTGGCAGAGCAATAACTCCGCATCATTCTCCGGAGTTTCAATCCCCGCGGCAGCAAGATGCGCAGCCTGAGCCAACACAAGGTCGCGGGTGACAGACATGATTACTCGCTCTTGCCAGATGCTTCTGCGAGACGTGCAATTTTGTCTGCGGCAACGAGCGCTTCAACAACATCATCAAGTTCGCCATTGAGCACTGCGTCGAGATTGTGTGCTTTGTAGTTGACGCGGTGATCGCTTATGCGGTTTTCTGGGAAGTTGTAAGTGCGAATGCGTTCTGAACGATCCACTGTGCGAACCTGTGACTTACGGTTTGCAGATGCTTCCGCGTCACGCTTTTCTTCTTCGTGCGCGATGAGGCGTGCACGCAAAATACGCATCGCTGATTCCTTGTTTTGAAGCTGCGACTTTTCGTTCTGGCATGACACCACAACGCCAGTCGGCACGTGAGTAATACGTACTGCAGAGTCAGTGGTGTTGACCGACTGACCGCCAGGACCCGATGAACGGTAAACGTCGATGCGCAGATCTTGTTCGCGAATATCGATCTCAATGTCTTCAGTTTCAGGGAGAACCAAAACACCTGCTGCCGAAGTGTGAATGCGGCCCTGAGATTCCGTCACTGGCACGCGCTGCACGCGGTGCACGCCACCTTCAAACTGCAACAAGTCATATGGCGCTTGACCAGGTTCTGGCACACCGCGCGACTTCACTGCAATGCTGACATCTTTATAGCCGCCAAGATCAGATTCTTCGGCATCGAGGATTTCGGTTTTCCACCCGCGCTTTTCAGCCCAACGCAAATACATGCGCATCAAGTCACCAGCAAACAACGCAGACTCTGCGCCACCTTCGCCAGCTTTAACTTCGAGAATCACATCCGAGCCTGCGAGTGGATCGCGAGGCAGGAGAAGGTCGTTGAGTTTGTTTTCCACTTCAGACTGTTCGCTCTGTAGTCGTTCAACTTCATCAGCGAAAGAATGATCATCAGCCGCAAGTTCGCGAGCCGCTTCGATGTCTTCACCAAGCGCGCGCCACTTGCGATACGTATCAATGATGGGGCGAAGTTCGGCATGACGCTTGCCGAGTTTGCGCGCAGCATTCTGATCTGCGTGAATCGCAGGATCAGCAAGCTTCTCCTCGGCCGCTACATATTCGGCTTCGAGAGCTACACAGGCCTCAAACATCGTCTTCCTTATATATACGTATGAAGTTGGTGGGTGGAAAAACCAAACGGGCGCCGGCTACAGCAATGCTGCAGCACAGACGCCCGTGGAAAGTAGCTAGTTAGCGCTCTTGTTGCCGAAACGCTTTTCGAACTTGGCAACGCGACCACCGGTATCGAGGATCTTCTGCTTGCCGGTGTAGAAAGGATGGCACTGGCTGCACACGTCAGCGGTGATGGTGCCTGACTTCGCGGTGCTGCGAGTCTGGAACGTGTTGCCACAGCTGCAGGTGACCGTGGTCTCCACGTAATTTGGATGAATGTCTGCCTTCATGGCGCGACTCCTCTTGGTTCTCAGGGCGCCGGGTCGGGGCGAACCCCCGTGAACCGGACAGCGGGCGGAGTCTGCCATGCGGGGCGGGTCAGGGGCAAAAGCGGCGGTTTCGTGGGGAGCGTGCAACTAGATGTCGTAGTGGCTGGGCAGACTATCCCCGTAAAGGAGTCACATGCCAATCCAAAGAGAAGAAATCCAACGCCTACGCGAAGCCTTTGGATTCGACTCAGATTCAAATGATGCTGTCATCTCTCATTGGGTACACGCAGCTGGCCAACCAGAGGAAGCTCATTACGGAAAAATCCTTCGTGCCCTGTCTGGTCAAAAGAAATTGCCGAAACTCAGTAGTGCAGGTAAGAAATTCCCGTTCGAAGCCAAAGGCAGGAAATTTACTTTTATAGACCTGTTTGCGGGTATCGGTGGGATGCGAATTGCTTTTCAAAATCTTGGCGGTCGGTGCGTTTTTTCAAGTGAATGGGATCGCTTTGCGCAAACTACCTATTCCACCAACTTCGGAGAACTGCCATTTGGTGACATTACTCAAATAAGTACCTCTGATATCCCGTCACACGATGTGCTCGTGGCTGGCTTTCCTTGCCAAGCGTTTTCGATTGCTGGCAAACGAGGAGGCTTTGAAGATACACGTGGCACACTCTTTTTTGATGTCGCAAGAATCATCAAGGACAAGAAACCAAAGGCCTTCCTCTTGGAGAATGTCAAAGGATTGATGAATCACGATGGCGGTCGAACAATCGACACAATTCTCAGAACCCTGAGAGAAGACTTGGGTTACTTCGTCCCTGATCCACGAATCATGAACGCAAAACATTTTGGTGTTCCACAAAATCGCGAGAGAGTGTTCATCGTCGGCTTTAAGAGTAAAGCCGCGGCAGATCGATTCCAGTATCCAAATAAGAGCGGAAAAGAACACTCTATTTCTGAAATTCTTGAAACAAAAGCAGTAGGCGCTAAGTACTACCTCTCGGATCGCTATCTTCAAACATTGATCGACCACAAAGAGAGACATGCCACCAAAGGAAACGGTTTCGGCTACAACATCTTGAAAAATAGCGACGTTGCAAATGCCATTGTCGTAGGAGGAATGGGACGAGAACGAAATCTGGTTGTCGACAAGAAGCAGAAGAACTTAATTCCAACAACCAAAATTCAAGGTTCGGTAAACACTCAGGGTATCCGTCGACTAACTCCAAGAGAATGGGCGCGGCTTCAAGGGTTTCCTGACAATTACCTGATCCCAGTATCCGACGCCCAGGCTTACAAGCAATTTGGAAACTCTGTAGCGGTACCTGCAATCGGGGCAACTGCGAAACAGTTGCTGAAAGCGCTGTGAACAGTGTTAACAGGCAACAGAGGAGAATGGGCAGAGATTTACACCCTCCTGAGCATCTTGGCAAAAGGCACACTCTCACCAGTAGCGTCAGGCGCGGATGAATTTGGAGCGCAATCATTCCCAATTCAAAGCGTGATGCGGCCCATTGCTGGTGGAAAATTCATTCGGTTTGAAAGACTAAGTAACTCAATCAAGGTCTTCGAAGTCCAAAGTAATCAGCTCCTTTGTGAATATTCCACTTTGGATATCTCGATTCTCGAAAATCGCTTGCTCCAACTCTTGCAAGATAAGAAAATAAAGGGAACTTTTTCAGACGCTGAACTACAGGCATTTCTTGATCAGTGCGGTCTTCATTCCATTAATGCGCCTTCAGGGGCAACCGCTGACCTTTTTGTTCAAGCTCTAGACCTTCGAGTTGGAGGTTCTAACAAACTTGGATTTAGCATTAAGTCGCAACTTGGCTCACCCTCAACACTTGCCAACGCTAATGCTCACACGACTATCCGGGGAGCAATCACTGGAGACCTGAATCCAAAGGTGCTTATGCAACTTGAAGAGCTCGGTGACCAAAAATCTCTTCGACAAATCCTTGAAACGTTGCAAGAAAACTCAATGGGATTTGAATTGAGGACCTTCAAGAGCGAAACCTTCACTCGCAATCTCCGCTTAGTCGATAGCTCAATGCCTGAATTGCTTTTACTTCTACTGTCTGCGTACTTCAAGACAGACGCTAGAACAGTTGTAGGCTGCGTAGGAATGGTCCATGAAAAAGGCAGTGAGATTCGAAAATTGGATGACACCGAATTCCTCCTTAGCCACGGCCTCCTTGAAAATAGCTTCATTGAACACAAAATGAAAGATCTACTAGTCGCATTCTCGAGCGGGCTAAGGCCAGGAACTCCCTGGAATGGCCTCAGCCGTGAAACAACTGGCACGCTGGTAGTGGATAAAGTTGGACACCTTGGCTACTTTCACGCGCAACAAAATTGGAATTCATATCGGGACTATTTGTATCGCGCTACGAGATTTGAGACCCCAGATAGGCGCCTTGATTTTGGGGTTGTTAAGCGAGAAAAAGTTGCTGAAAGTGAAAAGGGTCAAGATAGTTGGTACATCGACTTCAATTTCCAGATTCGCTTCATTGAATAATGGTCTTCAATTACTAGTCAGAGATTTACTGAGTCTGTTTCGAAGTGAATTGCTTGGGAATCAACCTCAAATTTCGCATGGGTTGTAGGTGCTGACAAAAAGCCTGCCTGAACCTAGACTGGGAAGGCAATATTAGGGGGTGCCGTGGAACGGCCATACATGTCATCTGGGATTGATGAACTTGAAAGTCTGGCCAAGAATCCAGGCAAACGTGCAGAAGTGTTGGCTGAACTCAATTTCAGGAACACCAAACGCGCAAGAGAGCTGAAAGCCAAATTAGGCGGGAATAAAACTCCCACCTCTCGCCAATCCACAAAAAAACCTTCTAACCATGAACGCCGCACGAATCCAGTGCCTGAAAAAACATTTGAAGATCAATTCGAGGCCCGATACGAGTCACTTCGACAAACTTTCACCGCAGAAGGTGAACTTCTCGCGAAATGGGGAATGACTCCCTTGATGCCGAAGGAAATGAGGATTCTCGTCCTCGATACCTGGCAGCGCATGTTGAGCGACGACGCAGATGAATTCGGAAGAAGCACCAGAGCGCTCGAAGAAATGCGCGCCATTCACAACAACGGGGATACAAGTAATGACTGATGAATTCCTAAACTCAGAACTACTCTGGCGTAGGTGCGAATTAGCGTGGATGAGCTTCCTTCAGGCAGATGGCTGGATGGTGGTGCCGCTTACGGAATTTGTCGGAAATACACAGCGACACCGAGCTCCACTCATCCTCGTTGACGGAAATTTTTTGGCAGCGCCAGATTTGCAGGCAACCAAGGCAGGTCATAGCGAGTTTTGGGAAGTCAAGCATCGTTCACGTGCCACTGTCGACTTAGTAACCGGAGTCCGCGAGCACTGGATGGCAGAAAGCGCATTTCGAAACTATCACGCGCTTCGCGTGAAAGGAGGCAGTCAAGTAAATGTAATTCTTTACGAAGGAACCACTGAAATTGCCGGCAAATGGTTACAAATAAGCGTAGACAAAATGGCGACGGATGGACGCGCAGGTACAGCAACGAACGCCGATGGAAATGAGATTGCCGCATGGTTCTGGCCTGTGGATTCCATGGCATCGGTTGCTGGGCCCGAAATTGAACTGCGTGACTTGGCGGATCCGCTGCTGCCAGACGAAGAAGCGGTCTCGCCAATTAAGCGAGAAAGCTTTCCACCACTGGAACGTCAAGTCCGACGCAAAAGAAGCCCCGCGACCTACGCGGCGGAAGAAGCTCTCAACTCAGACATCAACTCAGCAACTAAAGCACTAGCAGAGAGGGCGCTCTCAAGCGATAACACACTCGGCCTTGACGTACTAAGACGGAAGCTTGGTTTGAAAAGCCTTCCGAAGTACTCTGCAACTTTCATCCATCCACCAGGGGCGGAGATAGAGGAGATTCTCGGGCTCCTGCAGTATGGCATCCGAGTTTTCCTCATCACGGAACCTTCAGTACGAAAAAGTTTCGACAATGAGAATCTAACCCCTTTCACAATGAGTCGATTACTTGAATGGGGGCAAGTTGAGGTATCCCTCGAATCGGACCTGCGCCTTGTTGATGGCACACCACCAGAGAATCCAGAAAGCTTCAATGCGACGATGCTGGAGGCAGAGAAAAACGGTGGCATTAATTTCAAGCAATATCAGATTGTGCACTCGCGAATTGACCAAGATGTTCTGATTACCGCGGGAGCAGGTACCGGAAAAACGGAAACTATGTCAGAGAGAATTGTGTTTCTCCTTGCCACTTCGCAGTCACACACAGCCACGGAAAAAAGCGCTCAAAAACAGCTCAGGTTGGATGACATTGCACTTGTTACCTTCACCAAACAGGCCGCACTTGAAATGCGATCCAGAATTGGGCGGGCGCTCATGTACCGACTCCGTTTAGCACCAATGTGCGTTCAACCATCGCTCGCTTGGTTAATGCAGTTAAGTACCGCAGAAATCACCACAATTCATGGTTTTGCAAGGAAGATTGTTCAAAATCACGCTGCCGACATTGGAATTGCTCCCTCGTTTCGAGTAGGGAACCTGACCTATGAGATTCATGAATTGGTAAAGACCACAATTTCGGAAAATCTGGCAGGGCTTTATGACAGGCACATTGAAGGTATTCAGCCAGCGCACGAATGGGTAAAACAAGTTGAAAATATCTGGCGTACCTTGTGGTCGAATGGCATTGATTTATCTCACGACCTAAGCAGAAATTTGAACCAGGCTGTTGACTGGGGAAACGCTCCGGCTCCGAAGGAAGGGTTTATTGCAGACGGGAACCAAGAAGTAGCGGCACTTCTACACGACTCAGTAAAGAGTATGGCGAAACCATTCGGCGACATGCTGGAGAAAGAACAAGTCCTGACTTCAGACCAACTCGTCCCTATGGCGATAAAGGCATTGCGCACCTCTAATGGCATTTTAGGACCTAGATACCTCTTTATTGACGAGTTTCAAGACACCGATGGCTTGCAAATGGAATTCATGCTGGACATCCGAGAGAGAATGAACGCAAAACTCTTCATGGTGGGAGACGCTAAACAAGCCATTTACCGATTTCGAGGGGCAGAAGGTGACGCATTTGACGAAATGCGATCCAGGGTTCACAAGCGCAAAATGCAGCCAATAGTTGAATATCGCCTAACCATGAATTTCAGATCAACTGCTGCAATTCTCAAATCTTTACACCCGAGATTCCAGCAATGGAACCTAATGAATCTCTTGGATTACAGCGACAATGACGAACTCGTAGCTAATCCACTGCACCAATTGTCCGATACCGCACTCCAGGTTGTCGAAATTTCCTCGAGAGAGCGTGCTACTAAAGTTGAGAATCAAGTGCACGACTGGCGACGACTGGACCCAGCAGCAGACGCTGCAATTCTATGCAGGACGAACAAACAAGCGCTAACACTTCATCAAGTACTTCGTGCGGGAGGAATTGATTGTGAAATTGTTGTTGGAGGCACTCTCTTTCAAAGCCCCGCTGCTCGAGAACTCTTGATTTACCTTCTCGCGATTAGGGAGCCAGACTCCACGGCAGCAATACTTCAGCTCAGCGAGACGCGCTGGTTTCCAGCGATTGCCGAAATCCCTGTTCCATCGCTCGGCCTACTGCTTGGAATTGAAAAATGGCCAGATGAGCGCATAAGCCTGAAACCATGGGGAGAGCGACTGGGAACTATCGCAACAGGATCACTCGATAATGCCGACACCCTCATGCTCGGTCACCGGCTTGAACTTCTTCGCAGACGCCTTAGCCAAATGTCAGCTCTTGACTTCATTGCACTTTCTTATGCATCGCTTCGCCCAACAGAAGTAGAAATCGGCATCCTGGATGAAAGCGAGAGGCGGCGCTACAGAAGGTGCGCTGACCACATCGTCAGCCTCTTGGACTCAGCATTTTCTGACTCAGCAGTCACGATTGACCAAGTAATTAACTGGTTGCAGCTAAATCAGGCGACCAACAATCACGAAGACGAGCCTATTGATAAAGAGGAACTTCTAGGAAAAATTACTGTATTAACAGTTCACAAGGCTAAAGGTTTGGAGTTTGACAAGGTTCTTGTACCACATACGGAGACAGATTTTGTTAAGAGATACCCGATACCGCGAACTGCAGTAATTAGGAGCAAGGGCGGAGCAGCAAAGCTCCTTTGGGAATGGCCAGCTTCTAAAACAAAATTGAAATTCACCAACGTTAGGTCTATTTCAGAGTGGCACGCTGAAGACGATGAGGTGCGGCGTGAGGAGACCAGATTGCTTTACGTTGCGTTGACGCGCGCAAAGAGTGAATTACTTGTCTTTGTGCCAAGACGTAATCAAACCTCAACCAAACCAAATAACTGGGCGGATCTCATTAACCAAGGAAGCCAAAGTGACTAAATCACCTATGCGCGTGCTCGCACAACCTTCCGTGCAACTCCAAGATCTCAAGAATGGCTTAGGTCGACTGGGATACGATTGGAAAAATCTTGGCCATGTCACTGCGACAGAAAGCCTGGCTCAAGAACTGTCCCGCGATGTAGCCACGAATTGCTTACCCATTTCATTACTGCTAGATCTTGTAGTCGTGCCTGGAGCTTCCGGTCATAGTGTCACCAACCTAGATAGCTTTCCAAGAATCAGCTTGTTAGGTACAAATGAGTATCAAGAGAATGCAAAACGTTGGCGACAAGAAGTCACGGGTGAACGTTTAAAACAGTCCATCCTTTTCGACCAAAAATTGCGCGACTGGCTTGGACAGCAAGTCCTACCAGCTCCCTTGAAGCAAGTCATAAGGAGTTCCACGCGCGAGATCCGACGAGCCATACTCACGCTTGCCGCAAGTGGGCTTCATCCTGAAGACCTTCACGCGACTACCGCCACCCAGTCTCCTACGGAACTCCAATCTGCGGTTCTGAGTCTTTGGAAGTTTCTTGAAGTGGAGCGGCCAGAAATTAGTGATTTTAGACAAGACCTATGGATTGACATGAAGGAGTATCTCGAGCAAGAAACTCAAAGTGCCAAGGCATTACAAAAGAGAATAGCGAATGCACTCGAAGTCGCTTTTGGCGCAGTCGCCGAACGGCGAGTCTTAGTACACCACGGATTTTACTTTTACACGCCGCCTCAATGGGCATTTTTCAAACTCCTCGAGGCTACACCCAACATCGAACAGATATTCGTGGTGCATGATGATGGACAAAACCCTGTTTTTAAAACGTGGAGAACTTTCTTCAATGACAAACTTGAAATGCCCAACTTTGAGATTCAGCCACTCGCGCACCAAGTGACTAATCGTGCAAGAATGTTTCAAAATGCTGTAACTGGTCTCCCCGTCAAAGCTGATACCGCAGTGAACTCAACGAAAATCACTCGATGTCGCTACCCAAGCGATCTTGTTCGCACCATTTCCTACAACCGCATAGCACAAGAATCAGCAGATCAAAGGGAGCCAGTCCTCTTTTCGGCCAAGAATGAGGAAATTTCAAGCCTGCTTGGCAGGCTTGGTTCAAGTAAGTCTTCTAGCGGTGTAAATCTGGCGCAACTTCCTGTCGGAGTTTTCTTGATTTCGCTGCACCGTTCAATCAACCTTATGGCTAACGGCAGAACCAGCGTGAACTTAAGCCAAGAGAATTTTCTGGCGATTGCGTCTAGTGGGTTTGTGTCAGTTCAAGGCACTGCCCCAAACCCCGCTCAACTCGCGGCCGCAAGGCGAGCGCTGCCTTTCTTCAAGAATTGCACGACCATTCAAGATTGGGTTTTGCGAGCAAAATCTCTGCACCAGTTAATTCTCGATGAAGTTTCGCATTTTGGTGCGCGACAGGATGCACATAATGACCTTGAAAGGCTCGACTCCGCAGCTAAGAACCTTCTTCGCCTAGTGCCATGGGCGGACATTTCTGTTTCGGATGCTGAATGGCTGGCTGCACTTGTCACAAATGTTGGAAACATCATAAATGAACTGGCATCACAAGAAAGGATCAGTCTCAAGGAACATTCTCGATTTCTAGCGACCAAGCTAGAGAATGGCCTTGCTCACCTAAATAGCGAAGAGCGTGATGAATTAAGCGCCAAGTTGCGAGGGTTCGATGTGGGAATTGATGAGGATGTAGACGTACAGGCAATTCTTGATGTTGTAACAATGCTCCTCAACCGAAAAGCAGATTTCGGTGGAGTTGACCTGGCCGATGAGCCAAACACGCTTGTTAAACCCTTAAGAAACCTCGACACACTTGGTCTCCGCCGCTGCTCAACCGATGTCCACCTCATGAATCTTTCAGATGGCGCTTTTCCTTCCCGAGCAGATTTGGGTATATGGCCCTTCACGCTCGATTTTCTTGAAGAATCAGGTGCTCGACAAATCACTTTGGATCTCTTGCGCGCTCGTCGAGATACTTCCACCTTGAGCGACTTGTATCTATTTTGGTTGGCTCTGGACGGTGTCTCAGACAATGCAGTTTTGACATTAAGTTGGATTGAACGACTGGGTAACGACTTAAGAAATCCTTCTACGATTCTGCAAGCCCTGCTTACAATTTCATCGACCCCTAGTGCAGGGGGGCTTTCAGAGCATAAACCTGTATCTGCTGGCGAATTTTCAGCGACACTGGAAATGCCAAATTACACTGGGATCAAACTCACAGAGAATCAGATTTCGGCTATCTCTAAAGCTTTACCTCAACAAGCACTAGCATCGTCGATAGCCTGCCCGAGACGCATGGCATTGCAGTGGATAACAGGTCCAACTCACTCACATTTTGCGGAACATTCTCTCAGTATGCTTTACGGCAATCTTGGCCTAGCACTTGCGCGCTTCACGGGGGCAGACATGTCCCACTGCGACAGAACTGCAAAGGACTTATTTCGCTTTAAGACTGCCGGGGAATTGGCCAGCAGCCTTTCAAATAGTCGAGTCAATCTCGAATACAACACTGCAAAACCAGATTGGATATTAACACTAAATGGTGCCAAAACGCGCAACGACCCCTTGAGCAAGGCCTACCAAGCAGCGATTGCAACAGACCGAGTTATGATTATTGAGCACTTGAGAACACAATCCTTTGTCGGACCGTTGCCGAGAGCGCAAGAGGCAACAAGGAATGAGTGCAAGATGTGCCCAGTGAGTCAAATTTGCCTCATGCAAATAACACAACTGGATGACTAACTACGAGCCGTCGATTTTCCGAGACGAATGACGTTGAAGTGTGATTCGACTCTTTGCAAAGCTGCGAGATCTGAATCTGTGCCAACGACAATGAGTTCGTCACGACCTCGACTGATACCCACAACGAAATCATCAAGGTTTTCATCCCAGTTCAAATCATCGTCAATGATGACAAGAGCCACCGCGCGTTCAAGACCTTTAAAGGATTTTGATCGGCCATAGAAGACGTCCTTGGCATCAAAGAAGTTTTTCCAATATGCGGCATCATCTGCAGTACGCAATTTGTCGTGGGTTGAATGGCGATTTGCGATTGTTAGAACAACAATCTGACCGGCTTTCCAGCCCCACTTTTCTTTTAGTTCTTGTAACTTCGCTTCGGCGATATCAAACACTGCTTGACGATCTGCTGCGACGACATATTCCGGCTGATAGCCACCGAGATATCCCATTGGCTCACCTGAAGAAGTTGGCTGCAAGTCGTTAACCAGCGCAGCAATCTTTCGTGAGTTACGGAAATTGCGGCTCAGACGTGCAAACGCCGGAGTCCATGGCACTTCGCCCTCGCGATCCCACAGGTCTTGTTCTGGGTCGCCGAAGAGATAGATGCCAGCAGCATTCGGACGTAGTGCTGCTTCCAGGGTGCGAAGTTCTCCTCGATTCAAGTCTTGCGCTTCGTCAATAACCCAGGCATCAAACTTCTCTTCATCAGTCAAAGACTGAGCGCGCTCAAGCATCAACTGCGGAAGAGTGACGTCGTAAAACTGATTTGTTTCATCTTGTGAAATTTCTGATGGCACATCAATTCCCCAATAACCAGCCAGACCTTTACCGACAGCACCTACGTATGCAGGTTGCAGGTGCTCTGCCATGCCAGCAAATTTGTGCTTTAAGAGTTCGCTCAAACCAATGTTGTAACAGAGCACGCCAACTTTGAGACCTTGGCTCATCAAACGAATAGCTTGGAGGATTGCAAGTTGCGTTTTGCCGCTACCTGGTCCTCCGCGAACATAAATGAATCGATTGTCTTGCAACATATCAAGGACATAAGACTGCTGGTAAGTCAATTGTTCTGTCATATGAAAGCGCTCGTAAGAACTTTCCACAAGCTCATCGTAAGTCAGTCCTACATCTGTTAATGCGGCACGCACCAGCGCCTGCTCTGCATCTCCGAAATAAATACCTGCGTTAATTGAAGCGATTCCGGCAGCAATCACGTCGGCAATGTTCTCAAGCTGGTTTTGATCAATGACTTGTTCGCGCTCAATGAACGGTAGCGAGCGATCCATATCAAATACTGCGTCTGGCGCGACAAGAAAATTCTTGATGCGTGGGTAATAAATACCGAACTCACGACGCAAAATCGAAGTCAGCATTCGACGCTCTTCATCAAGTTGCTTCACAACATCAATGGAATGCCACTTGTGATCTTTGATGTTGTACTGCTCCCAAAGATTGGCTTCCGCGCGAATCTGTCCACCTTTAACTTCGAGAATTGCAATACCAATTCCAGGAATACTGACAACAAAGTCAATTTCGCGACGTTCAAATGATGGGATGCCTTCCACGTGCACGAAGATGTCACTTCCGTCTGGGAGCGACTCCAGAAGCGCTTCGTACACCCGCAGTTCTGGCCGCTTGAGATCGTTAACATCGTAGGTCGTTGGAAAAGTGTTGATTGCCATGGTTATGACTCCATCTTCACTACGTACTGCGAAGGCTCGACATGGCCTCTCACTTCTGTTCTTGTGAAATACCGAAGATGCGGGTGCTTCGACAGAGCCATAGTCACGATGGCGAGTTCCCAGTCCTTCTCAGTTGCGAACGCTCGGTGCTCATTTCGAGTGAGAATCACACTTGGCAGTAAACCACTCACACCTTTGACTTCAATCTTCCGAGTCTGAGTGCCTTTCTTAGCAGTCAAGTCCCATCCAAGATTTTTACTCTGGACATCAACAACTCTCCATTGAGCTTTCTTCAATTCCTTAATGACGATGCTGACTGCCGCAACTTCAACCAGCCTGTTCTTCTCCGCCGATCCGTAGCCGGCACCTGTCTTGCGCATTACAGACGGTTTGTCATCAGCAGAAACCGGTCTAGTAATTAACCGCTCAATGGCACGAAACTCTTTTCGCGTTAATAGTGAAGGACTCGACGCATACGGAATTCGGAATATCTCCGCATCTGCCAGTACGCACTCTTCGGCGACTCGCTCACGCAAAATAGGTTCCTCGAGAAGATCAATCTCGACATCAGCCCACAATTTCACCTTCGAGAAACTGCTCTTGTTCTTCCACCCCTTCGAAGAACTCTTCACTTTGCTTTGTGGAATTGGCGGGCCCTGAATTTCCCCAAGTCCAATAACGCCACCGCTTTTACCGGATTGCCAAAGGACCACTTTGTCGCCGATCTGCATCTCATCTGCTCGATAATTGTCGGCGATTGACCAAAGCGTGATATTTGTTTCGCCGTTTTCAGTCAGTGCATCGAGGTCAAAAACTGCTGGGTCGTACTTCAAGACCCACGCGCCAAAATCCTTACGGTTGAAGGCTCGCTTTGACGACTTCGTTTTCGAGAGTGAAGTTTTTTCAGGCTTACCAAATTGCGGCGTGGAATTTGCTCGCCAGGGGAAATGAAAAACACGTTCTAGTTCCGCGTCGAATCTCCCGCTTGAGACGTCGCTTCCACGACCTGCTCGGCGTGAGTCTGCACGAACGACAAGGACGGTTAACGGTGGCAGTTTGTGCTTTTTGCAGAACTTCTTGATGGGCTCGAGCGCTGCGCCTACTTGTCGGTGATAGATACCGAATTGGGCACCAAATTCGCTGTATGTAGCCGTTTCACCCGAAACGGCTAGTTTTACGAGCGCTTTCCATATTTGTTCTGGTGTTGCCTTCGCTGCCATGACTCCCCCAAATTCCTGATTCTCGGCACACCCTACTCAGGCAGTGTGCCCATGCTTGTACACATTCGCAGTATGCCAATTGATGTACTCAATCTTTGGAAGCACCGAGGCAACCAGTGGCTTCATCTCAAGCCCATGTAAGTCACTCACTAACGGTGAATAATCAGCATGTGATGTGAACTTCGGACTGACTCTCAACGTCGCCTGATCAACAAAACCGATTACGCCACGATCGAGAAGTTTGTGATGCAGCGAGCAAAGTGCGAGACCATTGTCCGCATCATCTGGTCCTCCTGAACTAAACCAATGGATGTGGGCCGCTTCAATGGCCACTGGACTTCCATTCAGTTTGCCGTCGTAGCCGCAGAAAGCGCAACTGAAATTCCAGTTTTCGAGAATGAGTGGCGGCCACTTTGGATCGCGCTTCCGATCTCCATCTACTAAATATTTCGCCGCTGACATCACTTCATAAGGGTCGAGTCCAACCAGCGACAACACTTCCATGATGAGAGTGTCAGGAAATTGTCGTTCAGCAATAGCGCGAGCGGCTTGCATCAGATTTGACCGCTTGACGAGCAGCCAATTTTCGATTGGGCTATCTAGTGCACCGCTCGCGTCGAGTGTTTGCAACTGCTTCGGGGAGGCATTGGGGTTTACGCCTTCCGAGACATGCCAGATTCCATCATTCGTAAGCAGAGTGAAGGGATACGCAGCACTACGCTCGTCAGCACGTTGACCAAATTGCTCTAGAAGCTCATTCAACTTCGCTTCGATTTCGGTCCACTTCAACTCAGATGTGCCATCTAAAGCCAACTTAGAGAGAGACAGCAGTAACAACAATGGCTTGTTTGGCTTTCGACCGCCAGATGCATCACTCGCTTGCGAAACCGTGATGAGTTTCTTAATTACATCCATCGTGACTCTCTAAAGACTTCCTGACTGTGTCAACACATGAATTTCAGATTCACAAACAAACTCTCGTGAATCAGTAACCCACTAGCAATATTCCCTTTAATGGAAGATTCAAACGATTACTGGCGTAAAGCGTCTCCAAGAAAGTGCAGATTTTGGCGAAATCATCGCTACCGCGATAATCATTTCGGACAGCAATTGCGAGGTACAGAACCCCTTGCATGACACAAGCTTGGAAAATGTCTTTCAAGAACTGGTTATTGGCATGGGCGCGACCGGCTTCTACTTCTAGAACGATTCCATGTTCTCTGTGAAAGGCATCTGCTTCAAATGTTTTCACTGGAATTCCATTAGCTCCATAAAGCACAGGTACTGCAATTTTGAGTTCTGCAGTCTTTCCTGATTCCACGTCAAAACCTAAGTCAAGCAAACCTGGCCTGACATGGCCCAATGCTTCGTTACTGGACTGTCCAGGATGATTGTGCGAACCAAGGGCATGAAATGCATCCTCAAAGACTGTTACGACATTTACCAAAGTTTCAGGACATGCTTCTGACTTTGGAAAATACTGCCAAGTGACCGCAGGCACCAGACCCCCTTTATCTCCGACCAATTATTCAAGATTTTAGTAACAATGTATACGGCGAAAGCAACAAAATGGCCGCGGAAATCCGCGGCCATTTTCGTATGATAATCATACGGTTTAGCTGTAGTCCTCGCCGTTGCCAGCGATTGGTGCATCTGGAGTTGTCTTCTGCACCTGAAGCAAGAACTCAAAGTTTGTCTTGGTTTCTTTGAGTTTGCTGAGCAAGAGTTCGATGGACTGCTGTGAATCGAGTGCGTGAAGCACACGACGCAACTTCCACACAACCTTGAGTTCGTCTGCAGCAAGCAAGATTTCTTCACGTCGAGTACCTGACGCTTCGATATCAACTGCCGGGAAGATGCGACGGTCTGCAATACGACGATCGAGCTTGAGTTCCATATTGCCGGTGCCTTTGAATTCTTCGAAAATGACTTCGTCCATGCGGCTACCGGTTTCTACAAGCGCTGTCGCAAGAATGGTGAGTGAACCACCGTTTTCGATATTGCGGGCGGCGCCGAAGAACTTCTTAGGTGGGTAAAGCGCTGCGGAATCAACACCACCAGAAAGGATGCGACCTGAAGGTGGAGCTGAAAGGTTGTATGCACGACCGAGACGTGTCATCGAGTCGAGCAACACGACCACATCGTGACCCATTTCAACCAAACGCTTAGCACGTTCAATCGCGAGTTCTGCTGCAACCGTGTGATCTTCTGCAGGACGGTCGAAGGTTGAAGCAATAACTTCACCCTTCACTGTGCGCTGCATGTCGGTGACTTCTTCTGGACGTTCGTCGACCAAAACCACCATCAAATGCACTTCTGGATTGTTCTCAACAATTGCATTTGCAATTTGCTGAAGAACAATCGTCTTACCAGCCTTTGGTGGCGACACAATCAAACCGCGCTGACCTTTACCGATTGGTGCAACCAAGTCGATAACGCGAGTGGTCAAGTTGTTTGGTGTTGTTTCAAGACGCAAACGTTCTTGTGGGTAAAGAGGGGTGAGCTTGTTGAAGTCCACACGATTGCGTGCAGCTTCTGGATCCATTCCATTGACAGTGTCAACGCGAACGAGCGGATTGAACTTCTGACGCTGTTGCTTGTTGTCCTGTTCACCGTCACGTGGTTGGCGCACAAGACCGGTGATCTGGTCACCTTTGCGCATGCCGTATTTCTTGACCAGGCCAAGCGACACGTAAACGTCGTTAGGTGATGGCAAATAACCAGTGGTGCGAACGAATGCGTATGAATCGAGAATGTCGAGGATGCCTGCTACTGGAGCGACAACATCATCTTCGCTGATTTCTTCGGGGTTACGACGTTCGCGACGTTCGAAACGATCGCGACCACGACGGCGGTTATTGCGCTCATCGCGGTCATAACGACCTTCGCGATTGCTACCTTCTTCGCCGTCATTGTTGTTCGAAGATTCTTCATTTGACGAGGCTTCTGCGCTTTCGCCACGTGGACGATCTTCGCGTGACCGGCGGCGGTCATTACCGCGATCTTCACGAGGTTGGCGCTCGCTGCGTTCCTGACGAGGTGCGCGCTCCTCTTTGTCGCGGCCATTGCCGCCTTTTTGTGCTGCTGTGATGGCTGCGACCAGGTCGCCTTTTTTCATTGTTGCGGCACCATCGATGCCCAAAGCCGCAGCGGCCTTCTTTAGTTCGGGCAATTTCATGTCATTAAGCCCGGTTGATTCGCTCACGCGATTTACCTTCCAAAAAGGGTTTTGAGATTTTGTGAATTTCCTTGAGGTGAAAACTTGGCCGGCCTCATTGGCCAGACCTCCCTGAAGGAGTGGGTGAACCATAGCAGGAGGTGGGTCTGGAGGGGCGGATATGGGGCAATTACTCGCCAAAGGCGAAATTCACAGCTGCGACTGAGTGCAAGTAGGTCGTCGGAAAGAGTGGAACTGTCACATCATTTTCAGTGATCAACAATTCAATCTCGGTGCAGCCAGCGATGACGCCTGTGGCGCCTCTGGAGATAAGGCGGTCAATTGCTTCGAGGTATTTCGCGCGCGAATCTTCTGACACCACTCCCCGAACCAACTCGTCATAGATGACGTTGTGAATCATCGTTCGGTCTGGTTCGTCCGGAATCAACACTTCGAGTCCATGCACATCACGCAAACGACCCGCATAGAAATCCTTCTCCATGGTGTAGCGCGTGCCAAGCAGAGCAACTTTCGAAATACCTGCCGACTTCACGGCAGCTGCAGTCGCATCTGCAATGTGAATGAGTGGAATCGAAATTGCCCCTTCAACCTGATCCGCTAGAAGATGCATTGTGTTGGTGCAAATCACAATCGCATCTGCACCACTTGCTTCAAGATCGCGTGCAGCTTTAGCGAGAACCGCGCCAGCCTCATCCCAGCGCCCTGCCTCTTGCAACGCTTCAATGTCAGCAAAGTTGAATGATCGAATGATCAAATCTGCAGATGCAACACCGCCGAGACGTTCGCGAACAATGCGGTTGATGTTGCGTTCGTATTCAATGGAAGATTCCCACGACATTCCACCAAGAAGTCCGAGGGTTTTCACAATTAGCCTTCGAGTGGCACGACGTGTGCGCCTTGTGGACTGACTTTCAGCAAGTCCGTCGCAAAATCTGCACCAGCAATCTCGGAAACATTCTCGACGACTGCGTCGGCAGTGAGCACCAGAACTGTTGGACCTGCACCACTGATGACTGCAGCATGCCCAGCTGCGCGAAGTTTCTGCACCAACTCGTACGACTTCTTCATCGCTGAAGATCGCTGCGTCTGATGGAGTTTGTCTTCGGTTGCAGTGAGCAAGTACTCGGGATGTTCGGTGATGGCCGCGACTAGAAGCGCTGCGCGACCAACATTGAAAGCTGCATCGTCGTGTGCGATTTCTTCTGGCAACAATCCGCGTGCTTTCTTTGTCGCCACTGGAGTTGCTGGCACGCACACAATCGGACGGATGGAAGGCAAAGGCGACAAACGCAAAGCTTGTGCTTCTTCGCTTCCACCCCACGCAATCGTGAATCCGCCATAAAGTGCAGCGGCAACGTTGTCAGGGTGTCCTTCGATTTCGCTCGCGAGCTGCAAAACCGCAGCGTCATCGAGCAATTGATCGCCACCAACCACCAGCGCGCGAGCAGCGATGATGCCACCGACGATTGCGGCAGAAGATGAACCCATGCCGCGACCATGCGGAATGGTGTTGAAACTGCGAATTGCAAGACCTTCAGGTTTTTCACCCATACGTTCAAATGCGAGCATCATGGATTTTGCAATCAAATGCTTTGCATCGCGTGGCAGGGTGTCAGCACCTTCGCCAATCATGTCGATTTCGATGACCTGTTCATCAAGTACTTGCGCGATGATGTCATCAAACCAATCGAGTGCAAGACCGAATGCGTC
>JBEGON010000011.1:0-4766 GCA_041181965.1 Actinomycetota bacterium | reverse complement strand
CAATCAACGTCAATGGCGTACGTGCATCGCTTCGCAATGGTGGTCTTGAGTGGCTGCTGAGTGAAAACAAGAAGAAGCGCGCTGACATCATCTGCATGCAAGAAGTACGTGCGAATGATGAACAACTTGCCGAGTCGCTTGAAGCCGCAGGCATGGGTGACTGGAATGTTGTGCATTCCGCGTCGACCAAAAAAGGACATGCGGGTGTGGCGATTGTGTCGAAACTTCCTTTTGTCTCAACCAAAGTGGGGCTAGGTCCAAAACAGTTTGCAGAGCAAGGTCGCTGGGTTGAAGCAGTTTTTGATACTGCAGTGGGCCCATTGAAAGTTGCCAGTATTTATGTACACACGGGCGATCATGAAATTCCAGAACGTCAGGCAGAAAAGGAAGCATTTCTTGCCGCAATGACGACATACATGAAGAAAGAGATTGCAAAATCAGGTGCCGACTCGCATGCGCTGCTCGTTGGTGATCTCAATGTTGGTCACACTGAACGTGACATCAAGAACTGGAAAGGCAATGTTGGTAAAGCCGGTTTCTTGGAATCGGAACGTGTGCACTTTGACACCTGGATGTATAAGCAGGGTTGGAAAGACCTCGGTCGCGAACATGCCGGAGACGTGCAGGGCCCGTACACCTGGTGGTCGATGCGTGGACAGGCGTTCGACAACGATGCCGGATGGCGCATCGACTACATGCTCGCCACACCTGGGTTAGCGGAGCACTTCAAAGACATCACGATTGGCAAAGCAGCGTCGTGGGGAGAGCGTTGGAGCGACCACGCTCCTGTCATCGCTCGTTTCAGCATTTAAACCGCCTCAAAAGCCCTCTGCCCGTGATTTGTGGCTATCGTTGGGGCTTCATCAATGAAGGAGCAGCAGCTTGTCTGAGTTATGGACCAAATTGGCTTTGGTCTTGCTCTTCATTGTGATTTCGGCCCTTTTTGTGACGGCAGAAATCGCGCTAGTGTCTTTGCGCGAGAGCCAAATCCAGCAGATGGCCAATCGTGGACGTCGCGGTCGAGTCGTCGCTAATCTGATGAAAGATCCGAATCGCTTTCTTGCGGCAGCACAAGTTGGTATCACCTTTACCTCATTTATTGGGGCCGGTCTCGGTGCATCTGAAATCGCGCCGCTGGTAGCACCGATGCTGGTGGACCGTGGATTGCAACCTAGCACCGCGAGCACTGTGGCGTTTCTCGTCACAACTCTTGTCGTGGCGTATTTCTCACTTGTTCTTGGCGAACTCACTCCAAAACGTTTAGCAATTCAAAAGCCCGAAGGTTTGGCGCTCACGTTTGCCTACCCAGTTGAATTCATTGCGCGAGTTGCGACACCGTTTATCTGGTTGTTGTCGAAATCAACAAACGCAGTTTTGCGTCTCTTTGGTGTTGACCCTAAAGGCAGTCGCGAATCTATGACTGGCGACGAGTTGCGAGACATTGTGGCGGCGCACGAAGAATTGACTGAAGAAGAACGCACTTTGATTGATGAAGTTTTCGAAGCGCAAGATCGCGAACTTCGTGAAGTAATGCAACCGCGCACAGAAGTTGATTTCCTTGATGGCGAATTGCCAGTTCGTCAAGCAGTGAAAATGATCAACGAGATGCCTCATTCGCGCTATCCAGTGATTGGTGAAAGTCCAGATGATGTGCTGGGCTTTGTGCATATTCGCGACATTTTGAATCCAGAAATCGCAGAACGATCCATTCGACTTTCGAGTTTGGTTCGTGAAATTCCGCGTTTTCCCGGCACCAAACATGTCATTCCTACATTGTCCGAAATGCGTCGCGCAAAAGTGCACTTTGCACTGGTCGAAGATGAATACGGCGGAACGGCAGGCATCGTCACACTGGAGGACTTGGTTGAAGAACTCGTTGGCGATATCCGTGACGAATACGACGAAGAGTCAATTTCGGCACAGGGCAACGAACTCATTGTCGATGGTGTGACAAACCTAGAAGACATCGCAGAGCTCACCAATGTGGAGTTGCCTGAAGGTCCTTACGAAACTATCGCTGGCTTCATCATTTCAGAAGTTGGCGAATTGCCCGAGATTGATCAGACAGTCATTGTCGGTGGACATCGGTTGACAGTGCTGGAAGTCGAAAATCGCCGAGCAACGAAGGTCAAAATCGAGAAGTTACCTGAGGTCTCGCCCGAGGCTTAAGCGCCTTTGGCACAATACGCCAATGACTCAGCCGCGCGTACTTTCAGGAATTCAGCCGACTGCCGATTCTTTTCAGATTGGCAATTACCTAGGTGCCTTGCGCTACTGGCTTGATTTGCAGGCGACTCATGATTCTTTTTACATGATTGCAGACCTGCACGCACTCACTGTGGCGCCAGATCCGAAAGAAAATCGCGAGCGCACTTTGAAGTCTTTCGCGCAGCTCATTGCTTTGGGAATTGATCCTGAGAAAAGCACTTTGTTTGTTCAGAGCCAAGTTCGCGAACACGTCGAATTGATGTGGGTGCTTTCCTGTCTGACCGGATTTGGTGAAGCCGGTCGCATGACCCAGTTCAAAGACAAGTCGTCAAAAGAAGGCAACGACACCGCTTCAGTTGGTTTATTTACCTACCCAATTTTGCAAGCAGCAGATATTTTGCTGTACCAGGCGAATCAAGTTCCAGTTGGTGAAGATCAACGTCAACATCTCGAACTGACTCGCGACCTTGCTGGTCGTTTCAATCACCGGTACGGACAAACTTTTGTAGTGCCAACTCCGCACATTGTCAAAGACACCGCGAAAATTGTCGACCTTCAAGATCCAACTGCAAAGATGTCTAAGTCATCACCGAGTGGTTGCGTGTTCTTGCTTGAGCCTCTGAAGACCATCGAAAAGAAAATTAAGTCCGCAGTCACTGACTCCGAAACAGAAATTCGATTTGATGTCGCCAACAAAGCGGGTGTTTCTAATCTCTTGACAATTGAGTCTGCTTTCACTGGAAAATCAGTTGACCAACTCGTTGCCCACTACAGCGGACAGATGTATGGCGCATTGAAGACAAACGTTGCGCAGGCAGTTTTGGCTTTCGCAGAACCATTTCAGGCACGCGTCAACGAACTGATGAGTGACCCCGCCGAACTCCAACGCTTGATGGCAATCGGTGCTGATCGTGCCTCTACTGTTGCGGCTGTGACTGTGAAATCTGTGTACGAAAAAGTTGGTCTCGTTCAGCGTTAATCGCTCCTGACAATTCGGACAATTCGTCTGCGCTGTCACCCTCATGCGTCACCCTTGTCGCGAAATGAGGGAAAACATGAAAAATCTCGTGCTAATTCATAGTGCCAATTACCGCAATTGGGTGTTCTCGGATACCCACCCGACCCAAGGCCGTCGCTTCGACAATGGTCGCGATCTCATCGTGGCTGCCTGCAACCAGAATGGGCTCGATCTGTCAGAGCGTGAGCCACGCATGGCAACTCACGCTGAACTCGAAACAGTTCACAGTGCTAGTTATGTTTCCAAAGTGGTTGATGAAGGTAAGTCAGAGCAATGGACTGGTTCACGTCCAGAGCTCGGTGAACTTGCAGCAACTTTCGTTGGTGGAACTCTTGAAGCTCTCAAGGCTCTGACGGACGGCGAGACGTTGACTGCTGTTCATTTGCCCGGTGCAAAGCATCATGCGCAGTATGACCATTCCAGTGGCTTCTGTGTTTTCGCTGATTTGGTAATCGCAGCAAAAACGTTGACGGCGCAAGGTAAGAAAGTTGCCGTCTTTGATTTTGATGCACACCATGGTGATGGCACTGAAAATCTGTCAGCCTCAGATCCAAATATTCTCACGTATTCAGTGCATGAGTCTGGAATCTTCCCGGGTACTGGCGAGACTTCTCGACCACGTGAGAAGGTATACAACCGACCTTTACGTGCAGGGGACGGCAACGTGCAATTGCTACACGCAACAGATGAATTCATTGAACTTGCCAAAGAGTTCCACGCGGATTACATCTTTTTTGCAGCAGGTGGTGATGGACATGAAAACGATCCACTTGCGCATTTGAGATACACCGCTGAAGGTGCGGGGACTGCAACGAAGAAAATTCGTGATGCATTTCCAGAAACACCTATGTTGCTCGGTGGAGCTGGTGGCTATCGCCCTGACGACGACACACCTGCTATGTGGTGTGCCAGTGTGATGGGTCTGATTACTTCTGGAAAATCATCGCGCGCTTGACGTCATGAATTGCCTTCGTGACTTCAATACCGCGAGGGCAAGCCTCTGAACAGTTGAAGGTGGTGCGGCAACGCCACACGCCTTCCTTGTCATTGAGGATTTCCAGACGCTTTGCACCGGCAGTGTCGCGTGAATCGAAAATGAAACGATGCGCGTTGACGATTGCTGCTGGTCCAAAGTAGCTGCCATCAGTCCAGTAGACAGGGCATGACGTCGTGCATGCTGCACACAAGATGCACTTTGTGGTGTCATCAAATCGTGCTCTGTCTTCTGCTGACTGCAAACGTTCTTTGGTTGGTTCGTGACCTTCAGCAACAAGGAATGGCATCACTTCGCGGTATGCGGCGAAGAAAGGTTCCATGTCGACTACGAGATCTTTTTCGAGTGGCAAACCTTTGACCGCTTCCACCGTCACCGGTGAAGAAATATCCAGGTCTTTCACCAATGTCTTGCAGGCCAAGCGATTCTTGCCGTTGATGCGCATGGCATCCGAACCGCAAATGCCGTGACCGCAGCTGCGACGGAAAGTCAAAGTGCCATCGTGGTCGCCTTTGATCTGATGCAAGGCGTCAAGGATGCGATCGG
>JBEGON010000010.1:0-4057 GCA_041181965.1 Actinomycetota bacterium | reverse complement strand
AAGTGGGTTTCGAGAGATCGTGCTGGTTCACGTAGTAACCAGTCCACATCAACGTGAAACTGACACTGACTGCCGCCCATGCGACGAGGGCATTAACGGTGAAGAGCAATTGCTTCCAACTTAAGGTTTTGGCCATGTCGGCAGACTAGGCAATTACTAGTCGGTCTAGAAGGGTTTCTGTCCGAAATCTCCCAAGAAAGTCGATTCGTGAGGTATTTTGGCCTCGGCAACTACGCTCCGCCACTATGTCTAAAAAACTCAAAACCTCAGCCGCCCTTGGCACGCTTATCGCGTCCTCGGTTGGCTTAGTCAACGCAGCGCCAGCTTTTGCAGTTGCGGATTACACCGTCACCAACTGTGATGCGGATGGCACTGGCAGCCTGCTCTACGGCGTGACTCAACTAAATTCAGCATCCGGCGGCACCATTGACTTCAGCAACTCGCTCGGCTGCAGCACCATCTCCATTGCGTCGTTCATGGCGATCACGCAAGACACCACCATCATTGGGCCCACAGCGTCCACACTCACCATCAAGAACCAAAGCAACGGCCGCTTCTTTGCCGCTAGCGGCACTGGTGACCTCTCCGTAAGCAACCTCACTTTTGACGGCGAAGAGAACTATCAGCTGATCTCGATGTGGGATAGCGGCGCGACCAATTTTTCAGCAACTTTCGATAATGTCCACGTGAATAATTTGGCTAACGATTTCGCAATTCAAGTCAATGGCGGTGCCGTCACCATCACCGATTCACATTTCACTGACGACAACAGCCAGCGCGCATCGGGTTTTATTCAGGCACCAGAGATTAATGTGAGCAACTCCGAATTTATCGGCAATGGCTTCGGTGAAGGAAGCTTGCTCGGTGCACAAAACACTTTAACAGTGACGGATTCAAAGTTCGACAACAACGATGTCACTTACAGTGGCGGTGCTCTTTTCTCTGCACCGAACGCAACTTTGACAAACCTTGTTGTTCTGAACACGAATGCGACTGTGATTACCGAAACTGGCAATCAACTTGAACTTGTTGGAAGCTCAATTTCAAATAACACAACTGATGGTCCACTTTTCCAGGGTTACCAAGGAACCATCGAGGTTTCGAATAACACCATCGCCGAAAATGCGTACGGTGTCGGTCAAGCGATTTTTAGCGCGAGCAACACGATTGCGACCTTCAATACCTTTGTGAACAATGAAGAAGCACAACAACAAATTGGTGGCGTTGTGCAAGGTTCCATCACGCTTGGCGGCAATATTTTCGCCAGCGATGAGGGTTATTCATTCCGCTGCTACAACACTTCAACTGGCACCGACCTTGGTGGAAATCTCTTCACCTCCCAGCCAGAAAACTGTGGCATCTCAACCCTTCCCACTACTGCGGCAAATGGTGCCTCAGCAGTTGTCACATGGGATGCGCTCAAACTCACACTTGGTACGCCGCTGGCGAGTGGCGAGACGTTCTGGGCTGCTGGTGCAGGAAGTCCTGCTCGCGACTACATCGCGTCGTTGTCAGACACTGACTACAACGCAACCGTCGATCAGATTGGCATCGCACGCCCACTAGGTTCAAAGCGCGATGCTGGCTCAATCGAAGCTGCAAACGCGGCCGTCTGCGTCCCCGTCACCAAGGCATTCGTGAACTTTGCGCCATACAGTTCCAAGTTGAGTAACGCAGCGAAGACGAAACTGCGTGCATATGCGAGCGCGTTGAAAGCATCGGGTTGCACACGAATCCAGATCAACGGTTACACAGCAACCATCAACAAGGGTTCAGCTTCAGGTAATGCCTATCGCCTTAATCTGTCGAAGAAACGTGCACTTGCTGTGAAGAATTACCTTCAGTCGCAATTCACTCGACTTGGTATTCAGGTGACTGTCACCCGTACTGCTTACGGTGCAAGCTCACCGAAGAAGTCGAACAACACATCAGCAGGTCGCGCGGCAAATCGTCGCGTTGAGATTGTGATTGTTCAACCGCCGGTGTAAGAACTAATTAATATAGATGAGGCTCGGAGAAATCCGGGCCTCATCTTTTTTGGAAGCTTGGACAGCTTTGAGATCGAGACTTATAAAAGTCAGATGGTTCCTTTGTCGATATTTGCAGCGCAACTGAGTAATCTCATGATGTGCGAGTGGTCAGCTGGAATATGCAGCATCTTCATGCGTATGACAAGACAATTAACAATCATGCAGAACTTGAACGAGTTTTGAATGAGCAAAGAGCTGATGTGTGGCTCTTGCAGGAAGTGGATCGAAACAAAAAGCGTTCGCAATATGTCGACCAAACCGAATTCATCGCATCACTCGTTGGTGCCCAACATTTTCATTTCAAAGAGACGATTCTTCGCCCGCGCGAAGATGGCGAATATGGCATTGCCATTGTGTCCAAGATTCCAGTCATTGATTGGAAGATTCTTGATCTCTCAACATTACGTGTCCGCAAACCAATGAAGTTTTCATTCACCGGCAAACCCAAGTGGTATCTCGTGCGAGACCATCCGCGGGCAGCGATTGCAGCAGTTCTCGACAATGGTTGGTGTGTTGTCGATACACACATGTCTTTCATTCCATTCATCGCGCACTGGCAATTGCAAAAGATTGTGCGATGGGCGAGTGCCATCGCAGAGTCCCACGGAGCGAAGCTTGTTATCGGCGGAGATTTCAATATTCAGCAAGTTGGATGGCTAAAGCGCTATGGGCTTAAATCAAGTGTGAAAGGCAAAACCTTTCCGTTAGAAAATCCCACTGAGCAAATCGATCATCTCATGATTCCAACGGGCGATGATTTTTCAGGTGCAATGGTCGGACCAAAGAATGGTGTGAGCGATCATTTGTGGATCGCTGTCGATGTCGGTTGATGTAGTATCACAGCAATAAATGCTTGAATTTGGGTCGTTGACCTCGTAATTTCACCCTATGCGTCTCTCCAAGCAAGTATTCATTGCTTTCGCCACCGGAATGTTTCTCATGAATGCGCTGCCAGCGATGAGTGCAACCGCCGCAAACTTTTGTATCACTAAAACAACTGGAGTGATCCGACAGGCCTCCAAGTGCAAGTCGACTGAAAAAGCTGTGACGCTGTACACATCGGGCGACCGCGGAGCAACCGGAGCTACCGGACCACAAGGTCCGCAAGGAGTTCAAGGTCCTGCTGGTCCAAAGGGGGATCGAGGTGATACGGGCTTAACAGGGGCAACAGGTTTGACAGGCTCAATTGGTCCAACGGGGCCGAAAGGTGACACGGGCGCAACTGGCGCAAAGGGAACAACGGGTTCTACCGGTGCTGCGGGCGCTACTGGACCCACAGGTGCTACAGGGCCAGCAGGTTTCTTGGAAGTGCGCGATGCAAATAATGCCTTGCTTGGATATTTAGTTGGTACCGACATGACGGAACCAACGCCAATCTCTGATCGTTACAAAGCAAGAGAATTTTTCACCACTGGTCAAAATTTGAATTTACTCATTCACACGCTCGTCATCTGGAGTGACAGTCTTGGTGGCTTGGTTGGCTACACATCATCGGGTACAGCGCAACAGATTTACAACGTTTTTTACACTGGTGCGAATTGCACGGGAACTCCAGTGTTGCCTGATTTGTACTTCACGGGCGGCACATATGTCAGTGCAACGGATCAACCAATTGCTGTGCGCATTCCTGAAGCTTCGCAGCATCGTTTTTACAAACTCGGGACACGTGTGATCACGTCCATCAGCACCAGTAGTCAACGTAGAGCATCGACGACCGGTGTGTTCGTTTCAGGAAATTGTGTCAACACTGCCGATTCGTGGACTGGGTACTACTCACTGAGCCCCGTGACTGCAGCAATCAATGACTTTGTTGCGCCGTTGACAATCACAAAAGTCGGCTAGAAACACTGAATATTGCGCAAAGTTGAGTGACTTCACTTCGTTGGACTAAGTGGCCTCGAGAAGATTCGAACTTCCGACACACGGTTTAGGAAACCGTTGCTCTATCCCCTGAGCTACGAGGCCTTGCACTGGAGGTTTTACCTCGAGCGAAGTGACCTCAACCTACCTGCTGCTGCTTCGAGAAT
>JBEGON010000009.1:0-3541 GCA_041181965.1 Actinomycetota bacterium | reverse complement strand
CAACTTGGCTCTCTTTGTGGCGGATGTGAGAAATCAAATCAGCGATAGAAATCATCACAAGCTTGTGTTGGTCAGCAAATTTACGGCAGTCTGCAAATCGCATCATCGAGCCATCATCATGAACAAGTTCAGCAATTGCGCCGACGGGCGGCAACCCTGCTAACCGCGCAAGATCGACCGCCGCTTCAGTGTGACCTGCACGTCGCAACACTCCACCAGGTACCGCACGCAGCGGGAATGTATGACCAGGACGCGTGACATCGCTTGCAGTGGAACGTTCATCAGCAAGAACCAAAACTGTGCGCGCACGGTCAGCTGCGGAAATACCGGTTGAAACACCAACCTTGGCATCGACAGAAACTGTGTAAGCAGTTCCTTTCGCATCTTCATTCACGCTCGTCATTGGCGGGATGTTCATGCGATCAAGCCATTCGCCTGGCATTGGAACGCACACCACACCACTGGTATGACGAATCATGAAGCCCATGAGTTCTGCATTTGCCAATGATCCCGCGAAAATCAAATCGCCTTCATTTTCACGATCTTCGTCATCGACAACGACTACCGCCTCGCCTCGAGCAATTGCGGCAATAGCCTCTTCAACACTGTCTAGCTTCAGTTCGTCAGACATTTTTAGCTCGAATCAATTTCTCAACATGACGCGCGACAACATCGCTTTCAAGATTTACGCTCTCTCCAGTTTTCAATACGCCAAGGTTGGTGTCTGACAGGGTTGTCGGGATCAACGAAACCTCAAACCACACATCTTCGTTATCAACAGCGGAAACAGTCAGCGAAACACCATTCACGGTAATAGAGCCGCGTTCAACCACGTACTTCGCGATGCTCGCCGGAAGCTCAAAGCGCAGGGTGCGCCATTGCGGATACTCAGTGTGCGAGATCAAATGCGACACAGCATCAACGTGACCTTGAACCATGTGACCACCGAACCGCGAAGCCGGCTGCATGGCACGTTCGAGGTTGACCGAATCTCCCACCGCGAGCGAACCCAGATTTGTGAATTTAAGCGTTTGGCCCATGACATCTGCCGTCACAGTCTGCCTATCGATATCAACTGCTGTGAGACACACTCCGTTGACGCTGATCGAATCGCCGCGAGAAACATCTTCAAAAGTCGAAGGTACTTCGAAAGTGAGATGAGAAGAATCATCAAGGGATTTCACAGCAACGATGCGCCCCTGTGCCTCAACAATTCCGGTGAACATGTCCTTAGGTTAGCGGGGCTACGAAATCGGCACGAATCGTGAGATGACGTCCTGCCCGGCGGTCCAAGAACGAGTCAAATTCCACACTGAAGCGTCACTAATGGCATGAATACCAAGGTCGCCCATGGATGAAGTTCCAGAGCCAAGAAGTTTCGGCGCAGTGCACCAATAAATTTCATTAACCAATCCAGCACGGATAAATGCGGCAGCGGTAGTGGGTCCACCTTCGAGCAAGACATGCATCACACCGTGCTGAGCCATTTCTTTCAATGCTTCGAGCGGATCATGCGTACGCAGCTGCGTTGCCAAGCCAGTAATACGCAGAGCGGAATCGAGGTCGCGTTTACCAATGACATACCGAGATGGTTGCGGCCACTCTCCTGGTAACCGCACATCAAGTAAAGGGTCATCAATGGCAACCGTTGCACTTCCCACCGCAACAGCGTCCACGCGCGCTCGTAATTGATGAACAAAGGTGCGAGCCTCTTCACCAGTTATCCATCGACTTGAACCATCGCTCGCTGCAACATATCCATCGAGGGTGGATGCCATTTTCAAGGTCATGAACGGCAGACCAGTCTTAGTGAAATGTTTCCAAGGAGCAATAATTTCATCGCATTGAATCTGTCGTTGGCCCGCAACAACATCAACTCCTGCAGAAGTCAATGCATCTGCACCGCCGCGCGCAACAGTTGTATCTGAAGAACCGAAAACAACTCTTGCAATTCCCGCTGCGAGTAAGGCATCGACGCATGGACCTGTTTTTCCGGTGTGATTGCACGGCTCGAGAGTCACAATCGCCGTCGCTCCGCGTGCTTTATCTCCCGCAATGTTTAAAGCAATAACTTCCGCGTGTGAAGCACCATCTTCGCCGTGAATTCCCTGAGATATCAACTCACCAGTGTTAGAAATAATGCGACAACCAACACGTGGATTTGGAGAAGTCCTTACAGGAGCATGCATCACAGCGTCGATGAGTTGATCGAGATGTTCCAGCTCAAACGGCTGTGCACTCACTAGCAACACCACCAAGATTGGCGCTGAGCGCTTTCTGCAAGTTCGCGAAGTTTGTGGCAGGCGACCGCTGGATCATCCGCCTTGTACACAGCATTACCTGCAACGAAAACATCTGCGCCAGCTTCAGCAGCCTCTTCAATCGTTGACATGGCGATTCCGCCATCAACTTGAATCCACAACTGCAAATCATCGCGACGAATGATTTCGCGAGCACGTCGTACCTTTGGCATCATGTCAGCCATAAAAGATTGGCCACCAAATCCTGGTTCAACTGTCATGATCAGCAACATGTCGAGTCCGGGAAGAAGTTCTTCATAATCTTCGAGTCGCGTATTTGGTTTGATTCCCATGCCAGCACGCGCACCGGCAGCTTTAATCCCTGCAATCACCTGTCGCGGATCTTTGGCCGCTTCCACATGGAATGTCACCGATTGTGCGCCAACTTCGGCATAGCCAGGTGCCCAGCGTTCTGGATCTTCGATCATCAAATGGCAATCAATTGGCGTGGTGACAGATTTGAATAGGGCTTCAACAATGGGCTGCCCAAGTGTGAGGTTGGGAACGAAGTGATTGTCCATCACATCAACGTGCAACCAATCGCAGGCGCCGGCCACACGCTCACATTCGGCCTGAAGATTGGCGAAGTCAGACGACAGAATGGATGGTGAAATCTGGATGCCCATGACTGAAATCTAGTCGCGAGTGAGCAAAGCCATGAACATTCCGTCCGTGCCGTGAATATGCGGCCATAGGCGAACGAAAGGACCTTCGCCGATGCTTTGACGGTATTCCTGCTCGTTCTTAAGACCCGGGATGTGCACATCTGCAGCATTCAAGAGTCGCACAGACTTGTCTGCCGCCATTACGTCCTCAATGACGAATTCGGTTTCTGCCAAATGCGGTGAACATGTTGAATACAAAACTACTCCGCCTGGACGGATCGCCTTTAATGCGTTCTGAATGAGTGATCGTTGAATCTTGGTCAATGCACCTACGTCTGCTGGAGTGCGACGCCAACGACTTTCAGCGCGTCGCCGGAGCACACCGAGACCAGTGCACGGCGCGTCGACAAGGACGCGATCGAAAGTACCCGTTGCAAATTGTGGAGAGGTTCCATCCGCTGTGACGACAGTCGAATCCCCCGCAACGTTTTTCAATGATTGATCAACGAGATGCGCGCGATGTGCTTGAAGTTCGACAGCTGTGAGATGCGCATTGCGGGTGGATGCGAGATATTTCAACAATGCAGCTTTGCCACCAGGTCCAGCGCAAAGATCGAGCCACTTCGAATCATCACC
>JBEGON010000008.1:0-3967 GCA_041181965.1 Actinomycetota bacterium | reverse complement strand
GATCGGTTGGGTAGCAGGGGATGACGTAATCTTCCCAGTGCGCTTCGGTATCAACTTCTGGATTAAAGCGACGGATGCGGAATGTCACATCCACTGTCTTGAGTGCTGCAGCTGTGCTCATTAGTACTTACGCTCCATCGGCTGGTAACGGGTAATAACAACTGGTTTGTAATCAAGTTTGATGCTGTCACCGGTCTTGTAAGCCATGGTGTGCTGCATGAAATTGACATCATCACGATTCGGGTAATCCTCGCGTGCGTGACCACCGCGAGATTCCTTGCGATTGATTGCGCTGGCGACGAGTACTTCGGCAAGTTCGAGCAAGAAGCCAAGTTCTACGGCTTCCAACAAGTCGGTGTTGTAACGCTGACCTTTGTCCATGATCGCAATGTGCTGGTAGCGCTCTTTTAATGCACGGACGTCATCGAGTGCTTGCTGCAAAGTTTCTTCTGTGCGATACACCTGTGCGTTCATGTCCATGGTTTCTTGCATTTCGCGACGCAGAATGTGAACGCGTTCGGTGCCTGTGCTGGTGCGTAGATTTTCGAGCATGGCAGTGACCATTGCTTCGGCATTCTCTGGCAATACAGGCCATTCGGCTTCCGCTGCGTACGCGGCAGATGCAGCACCGGAGCGACGTCCAAACACGTTGATGTCGAGCAAAGAGTTTGTTCCCAAACGGTTTGCGCCGTGAACCGAAACACACGCAACTTCGCCGGCGGCGAAGAGGCCAGGAACTACGTCGGTGTTGTTGCGAAGAACGCGGGTTTCAACGTCAGTCGGAACGCCACCCATCGCATAGTGAGCGGTAGGGAAGACCGGCACCAACTCAGTAACTGGATCTACACCGAGATAGGTGCGAGCGAATTCGGTGATGTCTGGAAGCTTTTCTTCAATTTGTTCTTTTGGAAGATGTGTGAGATCGAGATAGACGTAGTCTTTACGTGGACCAGCACCGCGACCTTCACGCACTTCTTGCACCATCGCACGTGCCACCATGTCGCGCGGTGCCAAGTCTTTGATGGTGGGTGCATAACGTTCCATGAATCGTTCGCCTGATTCATTGCGAAGGATGCCGCCTTCACCGCGAGCACCTTCGGTGAGCAAAACGCCAAGACCTGCAAGCCCGGTCGGATGGAACTGGTAAAACTCCATGTCTTCGAGTGGAAGGCCCTTGCGATACACCACGCCCATGCCATCGCCGGTGAGTGTGTGGGCGTTGGATGTGGTCTTGAAAACTTTGCCGAAACCGCCTGTGGCAAACACCACTGACTTTGCATGGAAAACATGCACTTTTCCGGTTGAGAGTTCTACCGCAACAACACCGGCTGCACGAGGTGCGCCTTGAGTTTCATCAAGAATGAGATCGAGCACATAGAACTCGTTGTAGAACTCAACATTTTGTTTGATGCAGTTCTGGTACAACGTTTGCAAAATCATGTGACCAGTTCGGTCGGCGGCATAGCAGGCGCGACGCACTGCAGCTTCACCGTGATTGCGGGTGTGGCCACCAAATCGTCGCTGATCAATGCGGCCTTCTGGTGTGCGGTTGAACGGCAAACCCATTTTTTCAAGGTCAATAACCGCATCAATTGCTTCGCGGCACATGACTTCTGCAGCATCTTGATCTACGAGGTAGTCACCACCTTTGACGGTGTCAAAGGTGTGCCATTCCCAGTTGTCTTCTTCAACGTTTGCAAGTGCGGCACACATTCCGCCCTGCGCTGCACCAGTGTGTGAACGAGTTGGGTACAACTTCGTCAAAACAGCGGTGTGTGCGTTTTTGCTCGCTTCCAGTGCAGAGCGCATACCTGCGCCACCGGCACCAACGATGATGACGTCAAACTTGTGGATCTCAACCACGATATTTCCTTAACCGATGTTGGGGTCGAAGGTGAAAATTACGAGTGTGCCCAGAGCAATGATGAACGCAGTACCGCAGTACAAAATTGTCTTGAGCCAAAAACGCGTTTGGTCACGTTCCGCGTAATCGTTGATGATGGTGCGCAGACCGTTGGTGCCGTGAATCATGGCGAGCCAGAGTTGGAGCAAATCCCAAATCTGCCAAAACGGTGAAGCCCAACGTCCTGCAACGAATGCAAAGTTGATGCGTTGAACGCCGCCATCCAAAATGTTCATGATCAGCAAGTGTCCGAGAACGAGGAAAACAAGGACAAGACCAGAAATGCGCATGAACAACCAAGAAATCATTTCTGGGTTGGTGCGACGAGAGCGGGTACGTGGAGCTTCGATTGTCATGCGCCACTTCCAAACATCACGGTGATGGTGTGCTTCAACATGAAGTACGCGCCGGGAAGCATCACTGCTACCCACACAATCATGATGGTCCACAACATTGCGCGGTGGTACTTCGGACCTTTCGACCAGAAGTCAACCAAGATGATGCGAATTCCGTTGAGTGCATGGAAGAGGACTGCGCCAACCAAACCGACTTCCATCACGTTGACGATAGGAGTTTTGTAGGTGTCGATCACAGCGTCATAGACGGTGGGGTCAACGCGAACGAGCGCAGTATCAAGCACGTGAACGAAGAGAAATAAGAACACCGCGACACCGGTAATGCGATGGGCGACCCATGACCACATACCTTCACGTCCGCGGTAGAGCGTTCCGACAGAACCGGCCACGCTCGCCCTCCTTTGCGGCTGAATAATGATGCGAAGCCTAGTCGCGGGTGGGTGGGTTCGCCCGAGGCATCGTGTGACCTGAAGCACCTTCCTGCGGCTCGTAGTCAGTCGTATTGTGGCGAGGTGGCAATGAGCGAATCTGGCTTTCCAATTCAGCCGGTCTATGGGGCAAACCCTGCGTTCGACCCTGCCCAATCGCTTGGTGCGCCGGGGGTGTTTCCTTTCACACGTGGCATCTATCCGACGATGTATTCCGAACGCGTGTGGACCATGCGCCAATACGCGGGTTATGGAACAGCCAAGGAGACGAATGCTCGCTTTCGTGCATTGATTGCCGCAGGCACGACAGGGCTATCTGTTGCTTTCGATCTTCCAACCCAGCTCGGTCTCGATAGCGATCATTCTTTGTCGCATGGTGAAGTTGGTCGCACAGGTGTTGCTATCGACAGTATCGATGACATGCGCGAACTCTTCCGAGACATTTCGCTCGATCAAATTTCAACCAGTATGACAATCAATGCACCAGCGGGTGCGCTTTTGGCTTTGTATGAACTGGTCGCAGAAGAGCAAGGTATCGACCCGACAAAACTCAACGGCACAATTCAAAACGATGTTTTGAAAGAATACATCGCGCGTGGAACATACATTTTTCCGCCAGCCGCTTCATTGCGTTTCACGACTGATGTCATTGAGTATTGCAATCGCAATATTCCACAGTGGAACACAATTTCAATATCTGGCTATCACATGGGCGAAGCTGGTGCTACGCCTGCGCAAGAAGTTGCTTTTACTATTGCAAATGCATTGGCCTATGTTGATTCAGCACTCGCGCGCGGCATGAAGATTGATGACTTTGCTCCGCGACTGGCATTCTTTTTTGTCGCGCGAACTACCTTGCTTGAAGAAGTCGCAAAATTCCGCGCTGCTCGTCGCGTATGGGCGCACATCATGCGAGATCGTTACGGTGCACACAATCCAAAGTCACAGATGCTGCGTTTTCACACCCAGACCGCTGGTGTCCAACTCGCTGCTCAACAACCTGAAGTAAATCTCATTCGTGTCGCATTACAAGCTCTAGGAGCAGTACTGGGCGGCACGCAATCGCTTCACACCAATGGGTATGACGAGGCATTAGCCCTGCCGACAGAAGAATCTGCACGTTTAGCAATTCGCACTCAGCAAGTCATTGCCCACGAAACAGATGTACCTGCGACGGTCGATCCTTTTGCAGGTTCGTATGCAATTGAAGCGATGACAGATGAAATGGAAAAGCAGATTTTGCATTTGCTCGCAACAGTCGAACAAAAAGGCGGAGCAAT
>JBEGON010000007.1:0-4441 GCA_041181965.1 Actinomycetota bacterium | reverse complement strand
AAGCAGTTCCACAACTGCAGCAACCAGGTCTGTCACGAATTGATTCTCTTATGCGACAGCTGTCACGCGGATGAAAAGAATCTTGCCTGCACGCACGACGTTTCGCGTAGCCACAAGATGGAACTGATCGGCTAGATCAATCAGTGTTGGATGATTTCGCCAACACCGTTGATGCTGTAAACGCGTACCCAGTCGACCGAAATGCTGGTTGATTGCAGTCCTGCATCAATTGTGCGTCCGAAGCCGCCGCCCATCGCGAGATTCAAAATCAGGTATTGCTCACTGTCGAAAACCCAGTCGCTTTCGTTGCTGCTCTTGCGATATGTGTGATACGCAACGCCATCGACAAACCACACCATGCGATCTGGATACCAGTCCACGGTGTACACGTGATAGTCAGCATCTGCGTTGGAAGCGAGTTGCGTTGTGCCACCGCTGCCCGCTCCGCCACTGATCGGCCCGTGCGGTGTTCCCCAGACGTTGGTTGGATTCCAGCCGGCAAGTTCGACAACATCAATTTCACCGCAACGTGGCCAGCCCACTTGCCCGATGTTCGTGCCCAGTGTCCAAAAGGCTGGCCAAGAGCCTTCACCCGCAGCGCTCTTGAGTCGCACAGACATACGACCGTACTTCACACCAACTTTGTTGAGTGTGACGAGCTTGCTACTGATCCACTGGCACTGGCCGGCGTAGTAGCAGTTGTAACTATCTGCACCCGTGCGTGTTGCTGTGATGACCAAGTTTCCGTTGCCATCCAGTTTCGCCTGATTCCATAGGTACCACTGCATTTCGCCGTTGCCCCAGCCTGCGTTTCCAAACGCAGTGCCATCGCCCTCTTGTGCGGTCCACTTTGTCGCATCGGGGGAGTCGTTTGCATTTCCATCAAATTCGTCGGACCACAAGAGCACGGTGCTCGCATTATTTGTTACTGGCGCATCAATGCCTTCAGTGGTAACAGATTTTGAAGTGAAACCTGTAGCGGAAGCAGTGACTTTGGCAGTGATTAATGCGCCAGAATCAGCGTCGCTGAATGTGTAGCTAGAACTATTTGCACCAGAGATTGAAGTGCTGTCGCGGTACCACTGGTAGGTAAGTCGGGCAGTACTCGGACGAATCAGTGCAGGATAAATCTCGAGGGTTGTCATGGCTTCATCTGTGTACAACAGACTGGGATCCGTGACGAAAGTAATCCGGCCGATCACAACACCACCAGAAGTGCTTGTGAGAATCTTTCCGGACTTGAACTTAGCAACTTCTTTTACTTTGAGAGTCTTGCCCTTTTGCGCAGTAGAAGTTTTGTATTGGGCAGCTGTGGTAGTAGAAACCAAACTGTTGTTGACGTACCACTGGTACTTGCGAGTGACAGTCAACGACCATTTTGCAGGCGTAGCTTTGATGACAAGGCCTGCACCTGCGCTCGTTGGAAGTTTCACGGAAGAAATGAGACGCGCTGATGTTGCTGCAGAAGAATCTGCCATCGTCAATGAGACAACGAGGCCGACTGTCATTAGCAAACTCGTGACAATTCGTTTCATTTCAATCCGTTCTAGATAAGAGTTTGGGGAGGGGTGTGTGTTCCCCTCCCCAAACTGGATTAGTTGACTTTAGAAGTTCTACTTGACCTTGTAGGTCTTGACTGACTTCTTGCCATTGCACACAACAGTCACCTTGTGAGTTCCCTTAGGAACAGAGATGGTGTAAGTCGCAGTGGTTTGTCCAACTGCTGGCTTATTGCTGAATGTGTAGCTGCCTACTGTGATTGCAACAGTCTTGTTCTTTGGATAACGAACAGTCACTGTCAATTTACGTGCAGACACGCTTTGAGTAATCGCAGTCACCTGAGGTGCAGGTGGAGCTGGTGGTGTGTAGAAGTGGTATTCCAACATGTCAGCGATGTTTGAAGACGTACCAGCGACAACTGGCCAAATCTGGCTGTAGAGAGCGCCAGTTTCTGGAGTTGCTGTGCTGAGTGATGCTGGAACTGCTTCACCTGAAGTGTCAGTGTTGGTCAACTTGAACAGCACTGTACCGAATGGGTCAGTGGTCGCTGTCCATGTTGCTTGATCAGCATCCGCAGCTGCACCGGTATTCGTTGCAGTCGTTCCATTGGTGACGTGTGCGTTTGAACTGCTGTATGCCTTACCGACTGAAAGCGTGACGTTGGTGTTGGCAACCCATGCACCGTTGTCATCCTTCACTGTGTACACGAGATTCGAAGTCGTGTTTACCTTGTGGTACTTCTGGTAAACCTTGATGCCTTGTGCGTACCAGTCGTGATTCACGCTGAATTCAGTTTCCAAATCAGTGCGATGCACTGCGTTGGTATCAGTTGGAACTGGTCCAGCCAAACGTGCAGTGGTTGAAGAGAGATCGTTAGAAACGAGTGCTGAGCCACCTGGGGTGTAGTACTGGAACTCAACCATGTCTGCCTTGTCAGTGCCTTGACCAGTGATTTCTGGGAAGACCTGTGAGTACAACGAAATGGTTGGGTCGTACAAGGTGTTGGTTGGAGGTGCATCAGTCAAAGAAGCTGGCTGTGCAGGTCCAACAGTGTCCGTGTCTTCAAGTACGAAGGTGACGTAACCAAATTGGTCTGTGGTTGCGGTGACCTGCAACTGGTCTACACCGGTGCCGCGTTCAATGCCAGAAGCAATCGCTGAGCTACCAACTTTGACCAATGCATTCGAACCTGAGTAACCCTTGTTGACGCGAAGTTTGACAACAGTGTCTGCAAGTGGTGCGCCGGTTGCAGGATCAGAAGCAAAGTAGGTGATGACGACTGATGAACCAACTGGGGTCCATACACGTGCCCAGGTGCTACCTGCTGCATACCAAGTGTTGCCGATCCATGAATCCATGTCGGCTTGACCACTCCAAGCATTGGTGCCAGGAATGATTGATGGGGTAACTAGTCGAATTTCTGCTGATGTCAACGTCGCATTTGCAGGTGCGGTGCTTACATTCAGCAAACTTGAAAGAACTAGAGCTGCAAGTGCGAACTTGCCTGTTGCCCTCTTCCAATCTCTCTTCATAATGTGAAGACCTTTCGTGAAGCGAATCGCTGATTGCTTTTGCATTGTTGCTAGGCAATCTAAGAAGGCAGTGCGCACACACGGCCAAGGCGGAAACTACTCTGAAACCGCTTTCGTGAAAACGCTTTCAGTGGGTAATTTATCCAGTTGTTATCAACGGAATTTTCACAGTTTTTTCACGAGAAAACCCTGTGAAATGACTAGTGAAAATCTGTGAAAACGGTGGGCAAGATCTGGAGGATTCCGACCTTGCCCACCGCAGTAAAGGTGTGGGTGATTAGCCCTTGACTGCGCCGTCCATAACGCCCTGTACCAGGCGTCGACCGACGAAGATGAACATGATCAACAGCGGGGAAGTAGCGAGGAGCGCACCACCCATATTGAGCGAGTAGTTCAAGACATAGGAAGCGTTGAGCTGTGTCACTGCAACCTGCGCTGTGAAATTGTCCGGCGACTGCAGGACCAGCGATGGCCAGAAGAAGTCGTTCCACGTAGCCAAGAAGCTGAAGAGGCCCAAGACGAATCCGCTAGGACGAATGATCGGAAGTACGACGTGCCAGAACACTCGCAGTACACCTGCACGATCGATGCTTGCCGCTTCGAGTAGTTCATTTGGCACCTGTGCATCAATCACTTGTCGCATCCAGAACACGCCGAAAGCGCTCACGAGAGCTGGCACAACAAGGGCTTTGAGATTGTCGACCCAACCGATTCGCGACATCAAGATGAACATCGGAATGATGCCCAACTGACTTGGCAACATCATGGTGCCGATGACGAACATGACCATGCCCTTGCGACCGCGGAAATTAAGTTTCGCAAACGCGAAACCTGCCAACGCGGAGAAGAAGACCTGTGCGAGCGCAATGATCAAGCCCACCACAAAGGTGTTGAAGAGAGCTTTGTAGAACCAGTCAACTTCGATGTGATCAAAGAGCAAATTCGTTCGCGGAAGAATTGAATTTACGTCGGCGATCACCTTGAAGAAGTTATCTCCAGGAACGATAGATGGCGGAATCTTTGAGATCTCGTCATTGCCATTTGAAGCGACAATGAACATCCAGTAGAAAGGAAACAGCGAGAGAATGGCGATGATGCTCAGAGATATATAGCTTGCTGGAGACATTTTCTGCCAACGCTGATGCTTTTGTGGCTTCAACTTCTTGGTGTCATTCATAACTGTTGTCATTAGTTATCACTGCTCGCGATTCGTCGAGTGATGAAGAAGTTGATTGTGGAGATAATCAACACAATCACTGTGATTGCAATACCAACTGCAGCGCCATAACCCCAATTGACGTTGATAAATGCTTGTTCGAAGAGGAACAAAGTCAACGTTGAGAACTGTCGATTCGCGCCACCGCCAGCACCACCCATGATGAGCGGTTCCGCAAACACTTGAAGACCAC
>JBEGON010000006.1:0-11750 GCA_041181965.1 Actinomycetota bacterium | reverse complement strand
ATCGGATCTGCTACGTCCATCATGGAATTGAGGAAACCCACAACGTCTGTGTTGTAGCCCAACCATTCATTACCTCGAGGAATCAACGTATTGACCGCTAACGCCATCGCTGCGTATGTATCAACTTCTGCTGCAACAGCGAATGCCTCATCTTTGAGCGGCATCGTCAGCGCATATCCAGCAAGGTTCATTGGTGTAGTGCTGAGAAATTCAGCGAGTTCACCATTTCCCACCACATGCTTGCCGAATGACCAGTCCAATCCCAGCACTTTGTACGCAGCGGCATGAAGTACTGGCGACAAAGAATGTTCAACAGGTTTTCCGAGAACCGCGGCAACCGCACCATTAGCCAGCATTACGGTTGAACTCTGCTTTGTATTTGAGAAATTCTTCGTAGGTCGTGGCGAATTTTGTAATCTGCTTCTTCACATCAACGGTGACGAAATACAACCACGACCCATCAGCAGGTTCGAGCACTGCTTCAATTGCTGCTTCGCCAGGATTGCCAATCGGTGTTGGGGGCAAGCCATCGTGCAAGTGCATGTTGTAAGGAGTGTCGATATCCAACTGCGCTTGCGTCAAATGAAGATCCGTCGTGCCCAAGCCGTAATTCACTGTGGAATCGAGCTGCAAACGCATCGGTTTGTGTAGTCGATTCACCACCACTCGGGCTACCTTGGAATAATCCTTGGGGCCACTCTCCACCTCGACAATGGATGCGATGGTGAGAATCTGATACACCGTGAAACCAGTACCGCTAGCGCGTCGCGAAACTTCAAGTTTGTCGATAGCTTGCTGCCAACGCGCAGTCATCTTCTTCAGAACATTGACGGCAGTGTCATCTTTGGAGATTTCGTAAGTCGCAGGGAAAAGAAAACCTTCGGGATTGCCTCCAGCAACTTTTGGCAGATTCCACGCATCAGGATTCTTTAATGCAGCGTCAAATTCTGCCTGCGGAATTCCGGTCGCCTTGACTGCGCGGGCGATGATGTCTACAGCGCGCATACCTTCTGGAATGACAAGTTTCAGATACGCACGCGATGCTGGATCCAAAATCAAAGCAAACGCGTCAGACGCCGACATCTGTTTGCGCATGTTGTAATCGCCCGGAGCGATTTTGGTCGCACGTGGATCATTCGAAATCGCCGCCAACCACGCATCAACAGATGCAATCACATCTGCTTCATGTAGACGGACTCCAATGCGTCGACCCGTATCGCCTTTTTCAACGGTAATTTTTACAGTGGTAGTTCCCGCACCCGAGTAATCCGCTGGAGGTTGCAATTGCTTCGAAATGATGAACGCAGCCACAAGCACAAGTGCTGCTGCTCCTGCGATCACCGCCCAAGGGCGCTTTGCGGCAGGCTGCGGTGCATCCATACGGAAACCGAGGTGGCTCATGTCAGCAATTCTCCCGCAGGTCGGCCCTGTCTGCGCTCTGATTCGAGTGCGTCTTCTAAAAGAATTACGGCGGCCGCGGCGTCGATCAAGTGTTTATCTGTACGAGTCGAGTAACCCGCTTCTTGAAGTTGCTTGCGAGCGGCTGCAGTAGTCAACCGTTCATCAACCAAACGCACATCGATGTCGGTGGTTTGAACCAAGACCTGTGCGAATTCGCGAACTCGCTGAGCCGCTTGCGCTTCATCACCAGCGAGATTGATTGGATTGCCGAGAATGATTTCTAAACAGTCGTATTCCGACGCAAGAGATGCGATGGTGGCAGCGACAGTCACGTCATCAGAATATGGCTCAACCATCAAAGGCGTTGCCAAGATGCCTTCTCTGTCGCACTTGGCAATTCCAACTCGCGTCGAACCAAAGTCAATGGCAAGCCGAACGCCGAAACGCATGATTACGCAACAATCGCTGCAACAGCTGCATCAACACTGCTCATGAGTGTCGCGATACCGGAAACATTCGATCCGCCACCTTGGGCCATGTCTGCTTTTCCGCCACCGCGAGCATCGACATGCGACGCCACCGCAGCAAATACTGCGTTTGCAGTACAGGCCTTGTCTTGTGCCGCTTTGCTTGCAGCGACCACCAATGCGACCTTGCCATCGGCTTCTGCCGCAGCCACCACAACTACAGCCGCTTGTCCAGATTGACCCTTGATTTCGGTAGCCACGGTACGAACATCATTCGCTGATGTGCCGACAGGCAAAATCACCTTTTTGATGCTGATGCCACTAACATCGCTGGAAATAACGGCATCAGCAAGTGATTGACGAAGATTGGCACTTCGAACCTTTTCGAGTTCCTTTTCAGCGTCTCGAAGTTTCGTCACGATGCCTTCAATGCGTTCCATCAATTCCTCTGGACGCGCTTTCAGTGAAGCAGTGATCTGCGAAAGCAAAATGTGTTCCTTCGCCAAGAAGGAATAAGCGTCTGCGCCAACAAGCGCTTCAACGCGACGCACACCAGCGCCGACTGAACCTTCCGAGAGAAACTTCACAACACCCAAATGTCCAGTGGATGGCGTATGAGTACCACCACACAATTCGCGCGCCCAATCACCGACCGATACAACGCGAACTTCATCACCATACTTTTCGCCAAACAGTGCCATCGCACCGAGCGCCTTTGCGTCAGCCTGTGACATGTACTGCGCCGTAACAGGCATATCGTCAAGCAACAATGTGTTGACGCGACTTTCCACTTCGTTCAAAACTCCATCGGCAACAGCTTGCGGAGATGGGAAATCAAAACGCAAACGTCCTGGTGCATTTTCACTGCCCATTTGAGTGGCAGTTTCACCGAGCAATTCACGGAATGCTTTGTGAATCATGTGGGTCGCGGTATGTGCGCGGCTAATTGCCATGCGGCGCTGGAGATCAACAGCCGCATGCACGCTCTCCCCGACCGCTACTTCCCCGTCAGCAACAGATGCGCGGTGAACAAATAAACCTTGCATCGGCGACTGAACGTCATAGACATCAAGCACTGCACCGTTTTCTAAAGTGATGCGACCATGGTCACCGAGCTGTCCACCAGATTCTGCATAAAACGGAGTGGTTTTTAAAACGATTTCGACATGTTGACCAGGCGTTGCGGACTTGACCGAGACGCCATCAACGAGAACACCTGCAATTTCAGACTCAGCTACAACGCGTTCATAGCCAACAAACTTGGTAGAACCTGCGCGTTCCATCACTTCTTTGTAGGCGGTAGTTGAGGCAAGCTCTGCTTTGCGTGCACGGGCATCCGCCTTCGCACGTTCGCGCTGCTCTTTCATCAATTCACGGAAACCAGTCTCATCTACGTCGAGTCCAGCTTCGCGAGCCATTTCAACGGTGAGGTCGAATGGGAAGCCATACGTGTCATGGAGCGCGAATACCTGCGCTCCTGGAACCGACTTCGCACCAGCAGTTTTCAATTCTTTGACGGCGGTGTCGAAGATCGAAGTACCAGATTTCAATGTAGCAAGAAATGCTGTTTCTTCGTTTTCGGCAATGGTTCGGATTCGCACTGAATCTGTAATCAATTCTGGATACTGCGGACCCATTGACAAAATAGTTGCGTCAATGAGCGGACCCATGATCGGTTCCTGACAACCTAAAAGTCGCATATTGCGAACCACACGACGCAACAGTCGACGCAAGACATATCCGCGACCTTCGTTGCCTGGCAGAACTCCGTCAACGATCATGAAAGCACAAGTGCGAGCATGGTCTGCAATAACGCGAAGTGCGACGTCACTTTTCGGAGCCGCTCCGTACTTAACGCCGGTCAGTTCGACAGCACGATCGAGAATGACACGTGTGGTATCAATTTCGTAGATGTTCTCGACACCCTGCAAGAGAGCCGCCATACGCTCAAGACCCATGCCAGTATCAATATTCTTGGCAGGCAATTCACCGAGAATGGGGTAATCCTCTTTGCCCGGTCCAGCGCCACGCTCAAATTGCATGAAGACCAAGTTCCACACTTCGAGGTAACGGTCTTCATCAACAACTGGTCCACCTTCTTTGCCATATTCGGCACCGCGGTCGTAATAAATTTCGGAACACGGACCACAAGGACCTGGCACACCCATAGACCAAAAATTGTCCGCCATTCCGCGACGTTGAATGCGATCTTTTGGCACGCCAACTTTCTTGTGCCAAATATCCGCAGCTTCATCATCATCGTGATAAACGGTTACCCACAACTTACTTTCATCAAAACCGAACCCGCCGTCTGCAACAGAACCAGTGAGCAAATCCCATGCGTAAGGAATCGCTTGATCCTTGAAGTAATCACCAAAAGAAAAGTTTCCGCACATCTGGAAGAAAGAAGCGTGGCGAGTGGTTTTGCCAACCTCTTCAATATCAAGTGTGCGCACGCATTTCTGAACGCTGGTCGCAGTCTCATAAGGAGGCTTTGCTTCACCGAGGAAGTAGGGCTTGAAGGGCACCATGCCGGCGTTGACGAACAGCAACGTTGGATCATCAAGCAGTAGCGACGCAGAAGGCACCACGGTGTGGCCGTTCTTTTCGAAGAACTGCAAAAACCGTTTGCGAATCTCAGCCGATTCCATTGGAGCGACCACCTTGGGTGAGTAGTTTCAGAAGTGTCACAACTTTTGGTGCAACCCACGCTTGCGCTTGTGTAACCGTGACCAATATTCCGTCACGCTTCACTTTCTCGCTCAAACGAGTTGCGGCAACGGCACCTGTCACCAGACCGGCACCAAACCAAAAGAGGCGCTTCACTTCTTTTCCTTTTCCGTAGGAGCCGACCCTACCGACTCGCCTTTGAGCTGAAGTCGTAGATGCTCAACGATTGCAGCCCATCGTGCTTCCGCACCATGCGTGGTCGGCTCGTAATACGTCACGTTCTTCAGGTCCGCTGGCAGATACTCAAAGGGGACCACGCCGGCGGGATAGTCGTGCGGATATTTGTAGTTGACTCCATGGCCCAAACCAGCAGCACGTACATAATGAGCATCGCGCAATTCAGCTGGAATCTGACGACCTCTCCCCTGCGAGATGTCATTCATGGCGGCACCAATCGCGCGCGTCACCGCATTGCTCTTTGGCGCAAGTGCGCAATGCACGACCGCATGCGCCAATGTCAAGGTTGCTTCAGGCATTCCAATAAAACTCACTGCTTGATGTGCGGCTATTGCAGTTTGCAATGCAGTCGGATCCGCCATTCCAATGTCTTCACTAGCCAAAATCACAATACGACGAGCGACGAATCGCGGATCTTCGCCAGCTTGAATCATTCTCGCTAGATAGTGAAGTGACGCATCCACATCTGAGCCACGCATACTTTTGATGAACGCACTGATGACGTCGTAGTGCTGATCGCCATCTTTGTCGTAATGCACCACCGCACGTTGAGCGGCGGTTGCCACCGTATCCACTGTGATTACGCCGTCAATCGCCATCGCTACTCCGGCAGACGCTTCAAGTAGCGTCAACGCGTTACGTGCATCACCACCAGCGAGTCGGATGATTTGTTGACGAGCCGCATCATCGAGCGCAACAACCTTATTCAAACCTTGCGGGGCAGAAAGCGCTCTCTCGATTAAATTCGCAACATCGTCATCTTCAAGCGCAGTAAGTCGAACTACCAAACTTCGCGACAACAGCGGGGCGTTGACACTGAAAGCGGGGTTTTCGGTAGTTGCCGCAATGAGCGTGACCCATCCATTTTCGACTGCTGGCAGTAATGCGTCTTGTTGAGACTTATTGAAGCGATGTACTTCATCAATGAACAGCACGATGTTGCTTTTACCCATCGCCAACATTTGTTGAGCGCGGTCGATGACATCGCGAACATCCTTAACACCCGACGTCACCGCGGACAGTTCAACGAATTGTCTATCACCCGCTTGAGCAACGAGTGATGCAATCGTGGTTTTACCTGTTCCAGGAGGTCCCCAAAGAATGACGCTCACTGCGGCTTTGGAATCGCCCTCCAGCAAACGGCGTAAGGGCGAGCCAGGCGCAAACGCCTGCTGCTGACCCACGAGATCTGCGAGAGAACGTGGACGCATTCTCACAGCGAGTGGTGCAGTAGACGTCTCCGGAACAAAGCTCATGGTGAATCGTTACTCCGCGACGCTGATACCTGGAAGCTCAGGTAGAGCAGGTGGTCGTGCATCGCGAACTTGATGCGCGGACACTGCGGCTGAGTGGTAATCCTCAAGCGCTTGTCGCATTTCATCGGTTGCGTAAATTGAACCATCAACCAATGGACCAGGTCGGCCTTCAATAACAGCGCGAACATCGTCACCAGAAATTGTCTTGTGAACTTCGAGTGCGTGTGTGACACTCAAGACAGCGTGACGATTTGCTGCGAGCAAGTCTCGGGCACGGGTATACAACTCTTGAAGTCTTGCTTCCACTGCCTGTGAAGTGTCGCCATCAAAAGACAAACCTTGAACCATCGGCATTCCATTGAATACCAAACCGCTGTTTGCCACCGACGAGGCGTTGAATGCACGGAGTGTTGGTCCCATCGCATGCGACAAGATTCCTCGCGTAACCAAAGACGTTGCAGCAGCCATATCGCCGCCAACACCTTGCGTGTGATCTCCGTTGTAAAACAACTGCTCGCCAGCAAGTGAAGCAATGAATGTGACCGCGTCAGTATCAACCTCGCTCTTCCATTGCACGAAACGATCTTCGAGAGGAATCGGAGAAACGAATCCGCCAACATCGCCGCGGCGTTCAATTGTTGCAACGTCAATCACGCTGTTGTGCTGCAATCGATACATCGCAACCGCATGGCAAGCTTCGTGAAGAGCCACCGAATGACGTTCGCGATCCACGTAGGAACCACCATCCGGCAAACCATGCTGCTTCAATGACTTTGCCTTAATCACATCCGCGTAAGCAACAACTTCGCGACCTGAACGAATGGCAATGACCAGCGCCTCATTGACGGTGTCTTTTATTGTCGCGCCAGTTGCATACGGGCTGATGGTGGCAAGATTTTCGATCTGCTCATCAGTGAGATCGTGAGAAATCTTGTTGAGGTAATTTCGATAGGTTTCGATGCGGCCTTGTTTCGACGGGTAACCCACACGGTAAATGCGATCGATACGTCCTGGCCGCAAAAGTGCTGGATCGAGTGAGTCGGGCATATTGGTTGCCATCATCACAAGGATTCGGTACTTAGGTGGTTGCTTTGGACGCATTCCCAAAACGCGACGCACAGTTCGGTTGATGAAACCGCGCGGCTTCTTCAATCCGGAAAGTTCGGTGAGCAATGCCTGCAATGTGCCATCGAATGATTTGCCACCCATGCCAGCGCCAGCGATCACTTGGCGATCTTCTTCGGCAAGAATTGATGCGCCAGTTTCAGAAACATAAGCACGTCCGTTGCAGGCGTGATTCATGAGAGATACGAATTCCGCATTGCTCTTGCCTGGACGGTTTTGTGAAACCTGACCGCCACGGCTACCCAAGGTATCCGCTTCATCGAAGAACACGATGACCCCGCCATAACGAAGTGACAATTTACGAAGTTTGCGGAAAAGACCTTTAACTTTCAAAACGCCGATGCCGAAAAACATATTGACGAAGGCACCTGGATCTACAAAGACATATGGACGACCAGTTTCGCCGGCTACCGCTTCTGCCATCAAAGTTTTACCGGTTCCCGGAGGGCCCCACAGCAAAATGCCACCAGGTACGTGACCGCCACGACTTTCGATGGCATCTGGATTTTCTAGGAACAAAATATTTTCGCGAATGCGTTCAAGAACTGAATCCTGACCCCACACATCTGTAAATCGAGTCTTCACATCGTCTGGCATATACACGTCCACGCCGCCTCGAGCGAGGAACCAGAACATTGCAACGAACTGCAAAATTGCCAAGAACATGTAGAAAATAATCTGAACGAAATACGGCATTGCCTGCAAGAAAAGTTGTGGACCGCGAATAATGGTTTCGATAGCACCGAGACCAACAAATGAGCCAACTACTGCTGCAAGCGAATACACACCAAGCGCCCATTTGAAGGCGCGCGAAATCCGGAATCGATTCCATGGATTGATGCGACCAACAAGCTTGTCAGTACCGCCGAAGAGTTTTTGCCATGATCGGTAGTACCCCTCACTCCATTCCGCGATAAGGAAATGAACCTGGCGAATCGCTTCGATTCCAATCAAGATCACCAGGAATCGTCCAAGTCCTGCTCGGGTAACTTCAAAGCTTGCATCAGAAAAATTCTGAAGTGGATTTGAAACAATCATGGTCCACACCTGCACCAACCACAGCACTCCGAAGAAAGCAATGAGCTTGATGCGGTCGAAGAATTCCAAAGGCTTTCGCGTGCTGCGATCTTCATCGCGAACTCGAGAACCTGGCTGCGGCAACCCAGCAGTGAGATCGTGTGGCTCAGGAAGCATTGGGATCCTTAATTGTGATTGAGCGCAAAATGGTTGCTACATCTTGCGCATTGTTTGTAAAGCATTCAGTGGTGCAACGAACTGTGAACGTGTACACCGTGGACAAGTCTTTGCTGAGCATCACCACTGCCCGAACCTGCTGTTCGACGCCGTTGGTGGTCCAGCGCAGTTTTTGTTCAATTCCTTGATGTTGATTGAGCGTAACTGCTTGATTCACATCTACTGACAAACCATCGTCTGACTGCTTTGACGATACTGGCATCACGACATCTTGCAAAGCAGTGACAATATCTGTGCCAATTCCGCTTTTTTCCGCAGCAAACAATGTTCGCGCACTTGCATACACAATCGGCGCATTAGACGGTTCGTTTGTAAAAACATCCGCAGGCGTGACATTTGCCTTCGTCGACCACGCTGTTTGCCATGTCAGCGACTGAACGATTGCAGAACCTGCATCATCCGAATTCCAGCCAGTTTCCGCACGCTTTAAGAGATTCTCGTCAACACTCGTCCAATGACGCGGCACATCAAAGTACAAACCTGATGTTCCGACGTGATGAACACTTGGTGTTGCGCATCCCGTCAGTGCAGCGATAAGAATCACTGCGCTAACAAGAAATCTCTTACTCATCATTTTGCAGCTTCAGCCTTTTCCGCCGCCTCTGTCTTTGCAGCGCCCTTGACTTCTGGTTTCGCGTCCACACCAGCTTCTTTACGCTGCTGTGCGGTGATAGGTGTTGGTGCACCAGTCAATGGATCATGGCCGCCGCCAGTTTTCGGAAACGCAATCACTTCACGAAGGTTTGGCGCACCAGTCAGGAGCATGCAGATGCGATCCCAGCCAAAGGCAATTCCACCATGCGGCGGTGGACCGAACTTGAATGCTTCAAGCAGGAAGCCGAATTTTTCACTCGCTTCTTCTTTAGAGAGACCAAGCAAATCAAAAACTCTCGCTTGCACATCGCCGCGGTGAATACGGATTGATCCACCGCCGATTTCGTTTCCATTGCACACGATGTCGTATGCCCACGCCAATGCCTGATCGGGAGCAGATTCGAATTTATCAACCCACTCCGAATTTGGAGATGTGAATGGATGGTGGACAGCAGTCCAACCTTTGCTGCCGTCATCTCCTTCAACTTCTTCAAACATCGGTGCATCAACAATCCACAAGAAAGACCATGCTTTTTCGTCGATCAACCCACAGCGATGACCAACTTCCAAACGGGTAGCACCGAGCAGCGCCAATGCATCAGATCGCTTACCGGCTGCAAAGAACACACAATCGCCGGCCTTAGCACCAGTCGCAGCAGCGAGCCCTGCGCGCTCATCATCACTGAGGTTTTTGGCAACCGGTCCACCAAGTTCGCCATCTTCGCTGAAGGTGACGTATGCCAGTCCACGGGCACCGCGCTGCTTCGCCCATTCTTGCCACGCATCGAAAGTGCGTCGAGGTTGGTCAGCGCCACCCGGCATCACAACAGCACCAACGTGTTCGGCCTGGAACACGCGGAATTCTGTCTTTGCGAAATATGAAGTCAAATCAACCAATGGCAGGTCGAATCGCAAATCAGGCTTATCAGAACCATAAAGTCGCATTGCATCCATGTAGGTCATCCGTGGGATATCACCGATTTCATGACCGATGGTTCCCTTCCACAGCGAACGAATGATTGCTTCGCCAACTTCGAGAACATCTTCTTGTTCAACAAATGACATTTCGATATCAAGTTGTGTGAATTCAGGTTGACGATCAGCACGAAAATCTTCATCTCGATAGCAACGTGCAATCTGGAAATAACGTTCCATGCCGCCGACCATCAGCAATTGCTTGAACAACTGTGGCGATTGCGGAAGGGCGTACCAGCTACCTGGCTTCAAGCGAACAGGAACTAAGAAATCTCGAGCGCCTTCTGGAGTAGAGCGAGTCAACGTAGGAGTTTCAATTTCAACGAAATTGCGCTCAAGCAAAACCTCGCGTGCCAATTGGTTCACCTTGCTACGCATCCTCAATGCGGCTGCTGGGCCAGAACGACGCAAATCTAGGTAACGCCACTTCAAGCGAGTCTCGTCACCAACTTCGATATTGTCATCAATCGGAAATGGCAAAGGTGCAGACTCGCTGAGCACTTCAACCACATCAGCAAGAATTTCGATCTCACCAGTAGGCAACTCTGCATTTTCATTTCCAGCAGGACGTTGTGAAACTTCGCCAACAATTTTGACGCAGAATTCAAGACGCAAACGATGCGCAGTTTCTTCATCGCGAACAACTACTTGAACAATGCCGCTGGCATCGCGCAGGTCGATAAAAGCAACACCACCATGGTCACGACGTCGCGCTACCCAACCCGCGAGCGTTACTTGATTGCCAATGTGTGAAGCTCGCAGACTTCCTGCTGTATGTGTGCGTAGCACTGTTACTCCTTGATCATTCGCGAAACGTTGTCAACAACTTCTGACAACGAAGATTGTGTTTGCTGTCCATCAGACATACGTTTGATAGAAACTACATCTGCCTCAAGTTCACCGTCACCGAGCACGATGACAAATTGCGCACCCGATTTATCCGCAGCTTTCATCGAGCCCTTGAGTGCGCGATCTCCAAATGCGATGTCATTCGAAATTCCTGCAGCACGTAACTGTGCGCTGAGTTCGACGATCTTGTTTTTAGCGGCATCGCCAAGTGCGATGAGAAAAACCGAAATCTTGTATTCAGGTGCAATCTGCAAGCCTTCGGCTTGGCAGGCAAGCATGGTGCGATCTGTTCCGAGACCGAAACCAATGCCGCTCAATTCCTGACCACCGAGTTGCGCCATCAATCCGTCGTATCGTCCCCCGCCGCCAATTCCGGATTGCGCGCCAAGCATCGGATGATCAAATTCAAAAGTTGTTCGCGTGTAGTAATCGAGCCCGCGAACAAGACGAGGAGCTTCTTCCCATTTGACTCCGTGCAATGCCAAATATCTGCGCACATCGTCGTAATGAGACTTACAGGCTTCACACAAGTGGTGCACTTGCAGTGGTGCATTGACGAGTTGTTTTTGCACATCTTCGCGTTTGTCGTCAAGAACTCGCAATGGGTTGATCTCTGCGCGAGCACGGGTCGCTTCGTCTAGGTCACAAGAAGCCAAGAATGCTTGCAGTTGCGCGCGATAACTTGGTCGACATTCTTTGCACCCGAGGCTGGTGAGTTTCAACGTGTATCTGGTCAAACCAAGTGCGCGGTAGCCCTCATCGGCCAACGCAATTACTTCAGCGTCGAGCGCAGGATCTTCACTGCCGATTGCTTCAATCCCCACCTGTTGCAATTGACGGTAACGCCCAGCTTGCGGACGTTCGGCTCGGAAGAAGGGACCTGCGTACCAGAGTTTGACGGGCAGTTGACCACGATCGAGAT
>JBEGON010000005.1:0-5033 GCA_041181965.1 Actinomycetota bacterium | reverse complement strand
TCATCATTCGCACGTACTTCTTGCATGCAGATGATGTCAGCGCGCTTCTTCTTGTTTTCACTCAGCAGCCACTCAAGACCACCATTGCGAAGCGATGCACGTACGCCATTGACGTTGATTGTGACAACAGAAAGCATGGGAGAACGCTAGCCGCTCCTACTTCACCTTCACTGTAACGGTCTTGTTGAGAGCCTTGTAGAAGAAACCGGCACCAGCCTTTGCGGTCAGCGTGCAGGTGCCCTTCTTGAGACCTTTCAATGTCGCCTTCGTGACAGCACCATATTTCTTGGTGAGTGAAATCGAGCAAATCTGCTTTGATGAAGTAGCCACAGACCAAGTAACCGCATGGAATTGCTTGGTGGTCACTGCCAGAGCGGTGCTCTTGCCTTTATTCATCGATTGCACAACGGGATGCACCGCTGGGTCCAGAAGAGCGAGATGTGGAATGTATTCACCGGACTTGAGATTGTAAATACCTCTGAGTGGATTGTCTTGCGTTTGGAAACTTGTTCTTTGAACTAACCAATCCTCTCCAGTAGAGATCAGAACTACTTCAGAAACAACTGAACCGGAATTTTCGGACCTGGCGTAATCAGTTTGAACTAACAAGTCTTTGCCTTCTCCTACATATTCCACTTTCATCGCGCATGAATTACGCGAAGTAATGGTGCATTGGAAAATCAGCGCTGCGGCAATCCCACGAAATTCTCTAATTTCCGTATAGCTGGCGTGATCCGAAGAACCCTTTGAAGTCTTGATGGCAGTGCGCGGAAGAAAACCATTGGGTTTTGCCTTAATCATTTTCCAACCGAAATTCAAAGAATTCTTTACCGCAGTTTGATAACCGGCAGAACTGACATCAGTATCTCTGGATCTGTAATCGACAAGTCCATACATTCCTTCGCTTGTATTCCTCTCTGAATACCTAAAGGACGCTTGTTGTCCGTACAGAAATTCTTTCTCGGCCACCACATTGGTTTTTGAACCCTCAAACTGAACAATTTGCGCTTTCTTGACGCATGTTCCATCTCGGTGTGCGAAGCGATCGAAACTATCAATTTTGACATTACAGAGCCCCCCGATCTCTCGCGAAACTGTCACAACCACATCGTTGCCCGCTGCATTCCAGTGTCTCCACTGTTCGAGGTTGGTGACTTCGCCCTGGTATTGGGCAAAGTCGTTATCAGCGGCATACACCTCAGCACTCCCAAGCAAAGTTCGCTTCACCGATTTCAAAGGATTTAGCGAAATGATTTGAGTGAAGTACCTAGACTTTTTCGTGAAATTGTGTCCATACTTCTTCACAGCACTGACATCACTCTTCACAAAACCAACAAACCCAACTTTTCCATTTTTCACGTGCAGGACGCTGTTTTGACGTAGAGCTTCGTATGCGGATGCGAAGGGGTAAACCACAGGTTGGTAAGTAATATCCGCGGTACCTGCAATTTGGCCGGAAAAGACCGGTGCAGTGGAAAGATCATCGACGAATTCCGCGGACTTGAGAGTAAGTTCGCGCCAACTTCCAGAAACATTTGTGCCCAAGACAACTTTGGCTGAGAATGGCCTGGCCTTGGTCCGCGCGAAAAACACCACATCGTGGCCGGCACTTACTCCATACGAAATAAGTACCACTCGCGGGTGCGAAGACTCATTATCAACCAAGGTTTGCCAAGAACCCCAGCTTCCATTCGAGTAGACGATTTTCAAAATACGCCACGCACCAGACGAATCCACAACATTCACTACGTAGTTAATTGAATTATCTTCCGTTAAGACCGCAACGCCACCTACCCAGCCATTCTCAGTGGGCAATTCAGGGGCCACTTCAGAAAATGGATCAAACGCTTTAGTGCTCTCGTTGTATTTCCAACTCTTGCCAGTGCGTTGATCTAGATAGATGAGTGGTTGTGGTGTGGATGCGACAGAAACAAGGACACTTGCAAGTTTCGAAATTTCGAGTTCGCCACCGACTGGTTCTGCGACTGAAAATGAAATATTGCTCAGAAGAATTGCAGTAGTTGCGGCAAATACCTTAAAGCTACTTCGCACAGGGACCCCTTTTGATTGAAGATGCCCGAAGGCTACTCCTAATTTCGTCAAGGTCAACGGTGTCGCAACAACGTGCGATGTCCCTGCCGAATATCAGCAAGGACATCGAACTTTCTTTAAGTTGTTGGCCGTTTACTTCACCTTCACCGTGACGGTCTTGCTGAGGGCCTTATAGAAGAATCCAGCACTTGCTTTTGCTGTCAATGTGCAGGTGCCGCTCCTAAGACCCTTCAACGTCAACTTGGTAATCACGCCGCTCTTGCGCGTTGTCGTTATTGAGCAGATTTTCTTCGACTTCGATGCAACGCTCCAGGTCAATGTGTGCGTTTGCTTTGATGTCAAAGGTAGAGCAAGAGTTTTTCCTCGTTTTACACTCGATGAAACAGCGGAGAACGACTGGTTAAGTTTCGTAACAATCGGTGCGTAGCCACCACTAATTACCGCTTGAAAACTGGTGTACGGATTCGTTGTGTAATCCCATCCCACTCGCTCGACAATCCAATCATCACCCGTTGAAGAAAGGTAAAGGTCCTGCCAACTATTCTCATTTTCGAACGACTGATAAGGCGTGTAATCAGTTTGAGTCTTTCCTTCACTGAAGTACGTAACTTCACGAGTGCAGTTGTACGCCTCTGCCGTCAAACACTTTGCGGCAACGACAGCAGGTATACCTTTAAATACATTGATCCAGACGTAAGTGCCTTGTCCATGTGACGAGCTAGAAGTTGTCACAATTTCGGCTGGCGTGTAGTAGCCATTCGAATCGCCCTTGTTGAGTTTCCATCCGAATTTTCCACTTCCGTCGAGTGGGCCGACGAAATCACCATTCACATCAACTTCCATGTCTCGGTACAAGAAGCTTGTTGTTGAGTACCAGCCCGATGCAGTCTTGACTTCTGATAAGCCGACGGTCCCTGATTCACCGAATCGGAAAGATTTTGATGCTAATACTGTGACGTTCGCCCCGTGATATTGAACAACTTGAAGCGTTTGAGAACAGTGTCCGGCTTCAAATGCATCAGGGTCACGTCCCAGTGGGACTGCAGGACAGGCACTGGGAAGCGAGCGTGTAGCGACAACCACCAAGTCGGTTCCCGCTGCATTCCAATGTGGATAAGCCGAGCCATAATTAACTGCACCATCGTGCTCATCTTGAACTTCTGAATACGAGACTGGGACTGGAGCCCCCAGCATTGTTCGTTTCACAGATTGCAAGGGGTTGAGTGAAATGATCTGAGTAAAGTGTTGGAATTTGTCAGTAAAGGTATGCCCATTGACAACAAAATTACTTGTATGCGCCTGGATTTGGCCGAGTAATCCAACTTTTCCATTCACGATGTTCAGAATTTGCGAATAGTTCACTGTATTTGGAGAATAGAGAATCTCGCCATCATTTTGTGAATTTTGACCTGGAAGTAGCAAGCCACCAAGATGATCGATTGATCGATTAGTAGAAATCAGCAATTCTTGCCACGATCCTGAAGCATTTGTTCCAATCGTGTATTGCGTTACTGAAGAATCTCCCGAAACACGACGGTAGAGCAGTACATCATGTCCGCCATAAACACCGTACCCATCCACATACAGCTTCGTCATGATGTTGGTGCTATCCAGCAGCAATTGCCAGGTTCCCCAAGAACCATTGACAAAGACATTTTTGTACACGTGATGATGCGAATAATCGGGTTCTTGCATTGCGACAACGAAAACAAGTGCACCATCTTCACGAAGCACCGTAGAACTGCTTCCGAAAATATAGTCGCTTGGATAATCCGGCGCTGCCGGTGCGAAAGATTCGAAGAGTTTGGTCGTTGGGTTGAATTTCGAAGTTTGCCCAGTCGCGTAGTCAACGTATAGGTATGGTTTTGTGCCAGAACCCAGCGCTGGGACTGCTATTCCATTAGAGGAGATGTTTTGAATAGTGCCGTATCCCGAAGCAAATGTCGGCGGAACCAAACCAAATACCAGCGACGCGATTGCGCCGATCAATAAACCTTTACGCCTCACGCGAACTCCAAAATTCGAAGGTCCCGCGAGAGTACTTGCGGGACCTTCGAATTTCTAGATATTGACAGGTGATTCGCGACTATTTCATTGCTTTCTGCAGGTTTTCGTCGATACTTGCCAGGAAATCCTGAGTGGTTTGCCATGGCTGATCTGGTCCAATGAGCAATGCCAGATCTTTGGTCATCTTGCCCTCTTCAACAGTTTCGATGCAGACGCGCTCGAGAGTTTCAGCGAATGCTGTCACTGCAGGAGTGCCATCCAACTTGCCGCGGTGGGCCAAACCCTGAGTCCACGCAAAGATAGAAGCAATGGGGTTGGTTGACGTGGGCTTGCCCTGCTGATGTTGACGGTAGTGACGGGTCACAGTGCCGTGTGCAGCTTCAGCTTCGACGGTGCGTCCATCCGGAGTCATCAAGACTGACGTCATCAAACCGAGTGAACCAAAGCCCTGCGCGACAGTGTCAGACTGAACGTCACCGTCGTAGTTCTTACATGCCCAGACGTATCCACCTTCCCACTTCATCGCAGACGCGACCATGTCGTCAATCAAACGATGTTCGTAAGAAATGCCGGCCGCATCAAATTCTGACTTGAATTCGTTTTCGAAAACTTCTGCAAAGATGTCTTTAAAGCGACCGTCGTATGCCTTCAGGATGGTGTTCTTGGTTGACAAGTAAACCGGGTAGTTGCGTGACAAACCGTAACGAAGTGATGCGCGAGCGAAATCGCGAATGCTGTCGTCAAGGTTGTACATCGCCATCGCAACGCCAGCGCTTGGGAAATCAAACACGTTGAGTTCCATTGGTTCGCTGCCATCTTGTGGCGTGAAAGTAAGTGTGAGTTTTCCTTCACCCGGAATCTTCACGTCAGTAGCGCGGTACTGATCACCGAAAGCATGACGGCCAACAACAATCGGCTTGGTCCAACCTGGCACCAAACGTGGAATGTTGCTGATGATGATTGGTTCGCGGAAG
>JBEGON010000004.1:0-3924 GCA_041181965.1 Actinomycetota bacterium | reverse complement strand
CAGGGTGAACAAGGCCTTCAGGGTGAACAAGGCCCTGCTGGCGCTAGTGGTTTCGGTTCCTACGGTTCCTACTACGACACCACCACGCAGAACAATGTTGGCCTCGGAGCTGGCAACGCAGTCACGTTTGACCACGTCGACTTTGCAAGTGGAGTGACTTTGGTTAACAACACCGACTTCACTTTCACTAACCCCGGTAAATACAACATTTCTTTCTCTGCTCAGATTCAAAAGACCAACGGATCAAGTCAGGACATCATCATTTGGTTGCGAAATACCCATGGCGATGTTGCGTGGAGTGCAACGCGAGTCACGATTCAAGGTAACACGCAGCGCTTGGTTGCTGCTTGGAACTTCTTTGTGAATTCAATAGCAGGTGACCACTACACATTGATGTGGGCATCACCGGATCCATCAGTGCAGATGTTGGCTATGAATCCAATAGCTGCTAATGGCACACTGCCAGCAATTCCTGGCATTCCATCAATCATTTTGACAATTAATCAAATTGGCTGATTCGTGCCATCCCGTTGAGGCTTCCGTAGCGAAAGTTGCGGAAGCCTCAACTTATATTCTCGATTTTTCGCGCAAGAAATTTGCGGCTAGTTTCATTGTTACTTTAAAGCGATGCACACTTTTCGTATCGCGATGCTGATTGTGTTTGGAATTCCACTGACAATCTTCGACCTTCGCTGGCGACGGCTTCCAAATCTGTTGACAGCAAGTTTTGCTGCGACAGGTTTACTCGTGTCCACAGATCACGCCGTTGCTTTCATGATGATGGCAATGTGTGCAGTCGTCTTTGGTGCGATCAGTGTCACAGGAATTGGATTCGGAATGGGGGACAGCAAACTCATCGTCGGCATCGCCGCGTGGTCGCTGGATTGGCGCGAACTTCTAGCTTGCCTGCAATGGAGTTTTGCGCTTGCTGGACTATTCGCCGTCGTGGCAGTTGTCCTGCGAAAGCTGAGAATGCGGGATTCACTGCCGCTAGGGCCGTTTCTTTTGTTGGGGACTTTGGTCGCTCTTGTGACCTGAGCACGTCATCAATCTCATATACCCCTAGGGGTATATGATTCTGCTCATGAAAAGACTTCTTACTGCTCTTCTTTTACCGCTGACCCTCGTTCTTGCTGCCTGCGGCTCGAGTGGTGCCACCGACCTTTCTGCGGCTGATTTTTCCGCGAAGATCGCTGAATCTGGCGTTGTCATTCTTGATGTCCGTTCGGCCGATGAATTCGCGGCTGGTCACATTTCAGGTGCCATCAATATTGATGTTGAAGGTTTGCAATTTGATTCAGGAATTGCGACGCTCGACAAGAACGCAACCTATGCCGTCTACTGTCACAGTGGTCGCCGTTCGAAAATTGCGGTTGGAAAAATGGCAGATGCGGGCTTTACCAAACTCTTTAATCTCACAAGCGGTATTGCTGATTGGCAATCACAGGGCTACCCGGTGGTGACCGCATAAATGCGCGTTGTGATTGTTGGAGGAGTAGCAGGCGGCATGTCTGCAGCGACTCGTCTGCGCCGACTCAATGAGGAGGCAGAAATTGTCGTCATTGAGAAAAGTGGCTTCGTTTCCTACGCGAATTGCGGACTTCCATACTACGTAGGTGGCGTCATTGAAGAAGAAGGAAATCTGCTTCTTCAAACTCCAGAGTCCCTACATGCACGTTTCCGACTTGATGTACGCGTAAGCAGTGAAGTAATCAGTGTCGATGCGATGTCAAAAACTTTGGTTGTACGAAGTGGTAGCGGCGAATACGAACTGACATATGACAAGTTGATTCTCAGCCCAGGTGCTGCGCCGATTGTCCCTCCAATTCCAGGTGTTGAACGCGCGATGACTTTGCGAACTGTCGAAGATGTCGACCGCATTGTTAAAAAAGTAGCAGCGCAGCCTCGGACTGCAGCCGTCATTGGTGGGGGGTTCATTGGTGTTGAAATTGCCGAAAATCTCGTACATAGAGGCATCAAGACCAGCATCATTGAAGCTACTGCTCAAGTGTTGGCTCCACTAGATCCCGAAATGGCCGCACCGGTTCATCTTGAACTACGCAAGCATGGAATTGATCTGCATCTCTCATCTGCTGCCACGAATATCGGATCTGCCGATGTCACACTCGCAGATGGCACGCGCGTCGAAGCCGACATTGTGATCCTTGCTATCGGCGTTCGCCCAGAAACAACCCTGGCAAAAAATGCTGGAATCGACATCGGTCCTCGCGGTGGCATCAATGTTGACCAGTTCAATCGCACTTCTAACGAAGATATTTACGCGATTGGCGACGCTGCTGAGAAAACCGATGCGCTTGATGGAAGTGCCACCCTGGTCCCCTTGGCGAATATCGCAAATCGTCATGGTCGAGTCGTGGCAGATCACATCTGCGGTCGTGAAATCCGTGATGTGAAAACTATTGGCACCGCCATCGTCAAAGTGTTTGATTTGACAGTTGCGACCACGGGATGGAACGAGAAGCGACTTACTGCGGCAGGCGTTGCCTGCACTTCAATCCACACGCACCCAAATTCACATGCAGGCTATTACCCTGATGCAAAACCGATGACGTTGAAGCTCATTTTCGATCCGAAATCAGGTGAAATTTTTGGCGCGCAAGGTGTGGGAATTGATGGTGTTGATAAGAGAATTGACGTCATTGCGACAGCCATCCGTGGAGATATCACTGCACCAGAACTTGCGGATCTCGAACTTGCCTATGCACCACCGTTTGGTTCGGCAAAGGATCCAGTCAACATGCTTGGTTTCATTGCCGAAAATGTTATGAGTGGATTGCTCACCACTGTTCAATGGAATGACGTTGCCAATCTCGAGGCTGCCGGTTACACGTTGCTCGACGTGAGAAGCGCCTCTGAGTTCGCTGCAGGTGCCATTCCACACGCTGTGAACATCCCCGTTGATGAACTCCGGTCTCGTTCTCATGAACTTGGTGGAAAGAAACTTGCTGTGTATTGCCAAGTGGGCCAGCGTGGACATACTGCAACTTTGCTTTTGCAGGAATTAGGTTTTGCCGTCGTTAACCTCGATGGCGGTTATCAGTTGTGGAATTCAGTACAGCAGGAAGGGAAATAACTATGTGTTCACGTGCAATCTGTCGTAGCTGCGGCAAATTCACTTGGTCTGGATGTGGTCAACACATCGAATCCGCACTAGCTGGTGTGCCAGACGAACAACGCTGCACCTGCAAGTAAGAGAGCCTCGTTACTGATCCGAAGTTTTCTGTTAGTTCATTGCTAGAGGAGTCGAGACCTCTGGCCGAATCGGTAACGAATAAGGGACCCGCGAATATCGCGGGTCCCTTTTCTTATGTGTTGTTACGCAGCGAAGATATCTACGCGGCGGTTGTACTTTCGGTTGATGACTTTTGCATTGGACTTGATTGGGTTGGTACGACCAGCTGCATCAATGGTGAATGTCACGCCCTTGAGCAATGAACTCAAGTACGCCTTCACAACTTTCGCACGAGCGAGAGACAGAGCACGATCAACCTTGCTAGATCCGATGTCATCGGTGTTGCCGATGAGGCGAATCTTGGTGAAGCCGGCGGCCTTGATTGCTTTTGCAATCTGGTTGAGTTGGTAACGCTTTTTCCAATCGAGCTTCGAGCCAAAGATGTCGAAGTTCGTCACACGACTCAACAAACCGAAGCGTGATGAGCTCTGACCAACCGTGATAGTCGCAGTGCTGCCATTGCCGCCAATCGCTGTCAGTGTGATTCGTTGTTTCGGCCCAAGCACACCTTTGTAGGTGCATGAAGTGGCAGTAGTTCGGCAGATAACTTTGCCGTTCTTCTTCACAACATAACGCACAGCATTCGTCGCTGCTGACCATGAGATGGTGGTCGACTTTGATGAAGTGATGTAGCGAGTTGCGGTGCTAGGTGCACTCACAGCCCCAAGGTG
>JBEGON010000003.1:0-17871 GCA_041181965.1 Actinomycetota bacterium | reverse complement strand
CCGCTCCAAGTGACTCACCGCACCAATTCACTCATCACCGTTTAGAATCGTTTCAGGTTTTCATCCCCTGTTCTGGAGAAAAAGTGAGCGACGTTCGTAATCTCATCATTATTGGTTCTGGCCCTTCGGGTTACACCGCTGCTCTCTATGCAGCACGCGCTCAGTTGAACCCATTGATCTTCGAAGGTGCAGTCACCGCAGGTGGCGCTTTGATGAACACCACCGAAGTTGAAAACTTCCCAGGCTTTCCTGAAGGAATCATGGGACCAGCACTCATGGAGAACATGCGCGCTCAAGCAGACAAGTTCGGTGCCGAGTTTGTTACTGATGACGTGACAGCGGTCGATTTTTCTGGACCAATCAAGAGTGTGACCGATGGATCAGGCAAGGTTTACAAAGCTAAAGCAATCATCTTGGCGATGGGTAGCGCTTACCGCGAACTCGGTGTGCCAAATGAAAAGCGTCTCTCAGGTCACGGTGTTTCTTGGTGTGCAACCTGCGACGGCTTCTTCTTCCGCGGCCAAACCATTGCAGTTGTTGGTGGCGGCGATAGTGCAGTAGAAGAAGCAACCTTCCTCACTCGTTTTGCAGAGAAGGTGTACCTCGTTCATCGTCGCGATGAATTACGCGCCTCCAAAATTATGCGTGCACGCGCCGAGAACGATCCGAAACTCGAATTCGTGTGGAACAGTGAAGTTGTCGACGTCATCGGTGGCGACAAAGTTGAAGGCCTCAAGCTTCGCAACACCGTCGATGGTTCAGAAAAGGTTCTGGATGTCACCGGTCTCTTTGTAGCAATCGGTCACGATCCTCGTAGCGAACTCGTCAAAGGCATAGTTGAAACTGATTCCGAAGGTTACGTCAGTGTTGTCGGTCGATCCACCGCTACAAACGTCGATGGCGTCTTCGCTGCCGGCGACTTGGTTGACCACACGTACCGCCAAGCCATCACCGCTGCGGGATCAGGTTGCGCCGCGGCACTAGATGCTGAGCGCTGGCTCGCACACAGCGAATAGTCTTTCCCCATTACATTTCAAGGAGTAACCATGGGCGCAAACACCATTACCGTCACCGATGCAAGCTTTGACGCAGACGTATTGAAGAGCAGCAAGCCTGTCATTGTTGATTTCTGGGCTGAATGGTGCGGACCCTGCCGCCAAGTAGCGCCAATTCTTGAAGAAATTGCTGGCGAATACAAAGACAAGATCACCATTGCAAAGTTGAACGTTGACGAAAACGTCGTCACATCATCTGCTGCACGTGTGACCAGCATCCCAACTCTTAATGTGTACGTCGGCGGACAAGTTGTGAAGCAAATTATTGGCGCAAAGCCAAAAGCTGCACTTCTCGCTGATTTGGCACCTTACCTCTAAGGGACATCGTGCCTTTGTTTCGTCGAGGCGATCGCAATATCGCCATTGATGAAATTCGTTCCAAACTCATTCAGATTGGTTTTCCAGTTGAGAGTAGTGACGGAACGTTTTTCGATGATCGACTCGACGAAGCAATTCGCACCTTTCAACAAGCACGTGGACTTTCAGTTGACGGCATTGTTGGACCACTCACGCTTCAACGCATCGAAGAAGCGCGATGGAAACTTGGAGATCGCACTCTTTCATTTGTTCCAGGTCACCTAATTCACGGTGAAGACGTTGTGTCGTTACAACAACGTTTGACTTCAATGGGTTTTGACTGCGGAAAAGTTGATGGAATCTTCGGCATTCGTACAGATAAAGCGTTGCGTGAATTTCAACGCAGCGTAGGTGTTATTGAAGATGGCACCGCGGGTCGCGAGACTTTCCAAGCATTACAACGCTTAGTTCGCACAGTCTCTGGTGGTCGTGCGGAAAAACTTCGCCAATCCGTGTTGCTCGATTCCTTGCGCACAGGTATCGCCGATAAAACAATTGTGATTGATCCAGGTCACGGTGGAACCGATACCGGTGTAGACGCGCACAACGTTCATGAGGCTGAAATCGTGACTGTCATTGCAAGTCGGCTGCAGGGCAGATTGGCCGCACTCGGTGCAACAGTCGTGTTGACGCGTCCTTTGCAGCAATCAACTAATCCATCTGATCGTGATCGCGCAAATCTTTGCAACAAAGTAAATGCCGATCTTGTTGTTTCAATTCACTGTGACGCAGCAACTTCGGAAAATGCTTCAGGTATTGCCACTTTTCATTTTGGCTCAGAAACCGGTGGATGGTCGCATGCTGGTGAACGTGCAGCGCAACGAATTCACGACGCAGTCCTGAGTCGAACTCAAGCCGACGATTGCAATATTCATGCACGCACATGGGACTTGTTGCGCATGACAAGAATGCCTGCCGTGACCATTGATGTTGGTTATCTGACCAATGCGGACGAAGCGAGCGCTCTTGCAGATGCAAAATATCTGGACCTGATCGCCGCTGGAATTTGCGACGGCGTTGTTACCTTTTTTGCTCCAGTTGAGGACTAGAACAAGTCGTCGTCCGGCTCTTCACTTTCAAAGTTGAGACCTTCATTGAGCTGTGGCGACACCATGCTGAGCACAAAACCCGCGACAACTCCGACGAGGACGAGGCTAAGTAGTGCCTTCAGTACTTTCATGATTCCTCCCGAATGTCAGGCTCCAATTCTGTCTCAAAAACCGAGCCGCTAGTACCTGAGAAAGTCCTGATACGGCAAGGTACGCCCCCTAAGGAGGTGCACAATGAGCGAAACAACCGGTTCCCGACTAGATCCATGGGTGGCGGCGTACGCCAGTCGGGCGACAAGCATGACTGCTAGCGAAATTCGCTCGTTGTTTGCTGTCGCCTCCCGACCTGAAGTTGTGTCACTCGCTGGCGGTATGCCGTACGTCTCGGCTTTGCCGATGGAACAAATGGCGGACACGATTGCATCAATGATTCGTGAACGCGGCACTACCGCCTTGCAGTACGGATCAGGTCAAGGCGATCCCGTTTTGCGTGAACAAATTTTGGAAGTAATGGCCGAAGTAGGAATTCGCGGACATGCTGATGACATTGTTGTCACCACAGGTTCGCAGATGGCTCTCGACTTGATGGTGCGCGTTTTCTGCAATCCTGGCGATGTTGTACTTGTTGAATCACCTTCGTATGTTGGCGCCCTTGGCGTTTTTCGCGCATATGAATGTGAAGTAGTCCATGTTCCGATGGACGAAGAAGGTCTCAACCCATTCGCATTGCAAGAAACAATTACCAAACTTCGAGCTGCTGGCAAAACCATCAAATTGATTTACACAATTCCGTCTTATCACAATCCAGGTGGCATCACGCAAGGTCAACAACGTCGCGATGACATTGTTGAAATTGGCCGTCGCAATGAGATTTTGATTTTGGAAGATGACCCATACGGACTTCTAGGTTTTGATGGTCGTGTGCCACGTGCAATGCGTGCTGATGAAGCTAATGGCGTTGTGTATCTCGGATCATTTTCAAAAACAATTGCGTCTGGTTTGCGTGTAGGTTGGGCATTAGCTCCGCATGGCATTCGAGAAAAGCTAGTTTTAGCAGCAGAATCTGCTGTTTTGTGTCCATCTAATTTTGCACAACTCACAGTAAGTTCGTATTTGGCCACCCAACCTTGGCGCGAACAAATTTCTGTTTTCCGAGACACTTACCGTGAACGTCGCGACGCGACTCTAGATTCGTTAAAAGCACTGATGCCAGCTGGCACCACGTGGACAGTTCCGCAAGGTGGTTTTTATACCTGGGTGACTTTGCCGCAAGGACTTGATTCACGTGCGATGTTGCCGCGTGCGGTCAACCAACTTGTTGCCTACGTTCCAGGTACTGGCTTTTATGTCAACGGTGACGGTCGACAAAACATGCGTCTGTCGTACTGCTATCCAACAGCTGATCGAATTCGAGAAGGTATACGCCGACTCGCAACAGTTGTTGAACAAGAACTCGATCTTGTTGCGACATTTGGCGCTGATGCTTTACCAATTACTGAAATGCCAAACTTCGCAGCAACACCAGCACCCAACGTGAGATGACAATGAAAATTGTTGTTCTTGCCGGTGGCTTGTCACATGAACGTGAAGTGTCAGAGCGATCTGGTCGTCGAGTAGCTGATGCTCTCCGTGCTCGCGAACATGATGTTGAAGTTTTTGATACCGATACAAAATTGTTGCAAAAACTTTCGGACGCCAATCCTGATGTTGTGATTCCAATGTTGCATGGTGCAGCGGGTGAGGATGGTGCATTGCGCGAAATTCTCGATTCACTCGGATTTGCATATGTCGGTGCCGAACCTGATGCATGTCGAAGCACCTTTGATAAGCCCATTGCTAAAGCCATCATCGAAAGTGCGGGAATCGCCGTTCCGCAGGGAGTTGCCCTGCCGCATGCCCTCTTTCGTGAATTGGGCGCAGACCACATCATTAAATCGTTGGTCGCCCGGCTTGGCCTGCCATTGATGATTAAGCCAGCGCGCGGCGGATCTGCTCTTGGCGCCGCGGTCGTTCATGAGGCGCATCACATTCCAGGAGCGCTCGTCGCGGCTTTTGCGTATGGGGAAGTAGTCATCATTGAGCAGTACATCGCGGGAGTTGAGGTTGCGGTTGGCATCATCGAATCCGCGAGTGGTCCCGTGGCGTTGCCGGCGGTTGAGATTCAACCTGACAGCGGTTTCTACGATTACACCGCCCGCTATACCGCAGGATTCACGGAATTCTTTTGTCCAGCAAGAATCAGTGAAGCTGTAGCGCAACGCGTTGCTGAAACAGCAATCACTGCACACCTTGCACTCAACCTGCGTGACATTTCGCGAAGTGACATGATTGTTGACGGAAACGGTGGAGTGTGGTTCCTTGAAGCAAATGTCGCTCCAGGGATGACCGAGACTTCACTTTATCCGCAAGCGCTCGAAGTAGCCGGCACTGATCTCGGTGAGGTCTTTGAAGGTCTGGCACTTCAAGCAATCAATCGAAAGAAGTAGAAATGTCTGTCACGCAAAAGTTCACAGTCACCGGCATGACATGCGGCCACTGTGTTCAATCCGTCACGGAAGAAGTCTCAAGTCTCGCAGGCGTTAGTGACGTCACAGTGACACTCGAGAACGGTGAATTGAAATTTACTGCCGCCAACGAAGTGTCGAAAGAACTTGTTTCAGCGGCAGTTGCTGAAGCTGGATACTCGCTAGCGGACTGACGTGTCCGAACAACAAGTCGATCTCGTTGTCACAGGAATGACATGCGCTTCTTGCGCACAACGAATCGAACGTAAACTCAACAAACTCGATGGCGTCGAAGCAAAAGTTAATTACGCCACGGGATTAGCACGAGTTGATTTCGCTTCTGCGATTTCTGTGGAGCAACTCATTTCCACTGTTGAAAATGCTGGATATCACGCTCTTGCACCAAATCCCTTACTGGATGAGCAAGTTGCACAATACGAACAAGAGCATGAAGACGATTTGAAGAAGCGTTGGCTTGTTGGCGCTGCATTAGCAATTCCAACTGCGGTGATTTCAATGTTTCCAACATTACATTTCACACAGTGGCAAGTGTGCGTTCTACTTTTGTCACTCCCCATTGCAACCTGGGTTGCATGGCCATTACACATCTCCAGCTTCAAAAACGCTCGACATCGTGCCACCACGATGGACACTCTCGTCAGCCTCGGCGTGACCGCTGCCTACCTCGGTTCTGTCTACCAATATTGGAGTGCTGCCGGTCATCACGAACCACATTTGTATGTTGAAGTAGCAGGCGTTGTTCCCGTGTTTGTCTTAATCGGGCGGTGGCTCGAATCTCGCAACAAGCGACTGGCCGGAAGTTCACTTCGCGCACTTATTGATGCAACACCAAAATCGGCTCTCGTTTTGCGCGGCGACCATTTTGTTGAAATCGCAAGTTCCCACATTCAGATTGGCGATACAGTTTTGATTCGCCCCGAAACTCAGATACCTGTCGACTGCGAGGTAATTGAAGGGATTTCTTCAGTAAGTGCGGCTCTTCTCACAGGGGAAGCGACACCATTCACCGTCAAGCCTGGTGACCAGTTAAGTGCTGGATCTCTGAACTTTGAAGGTGAGCTGCGGGCACGCGTGAGCGCAATTGGCTCGGGCACACAGATAGCTCGAATTGCCGCTCTCGTTGCTGCCGCGCAGAGTGGCAAAGCAAATATTGCGCGCTTAGCGGACCGAATCAGCGCGATTTTTGTTCCCATCGTTTTGGCCATCACCATCGCCACGGGTGTTGCGTGGTACTTCTATTCGCCGAGCCAGGTGCTTGACGTCATGATTGCGATTCTTGTCATTGCCTGTCCATGCGCACTTGGGCTGGCAACTCCGACTGCTCTTGTGGTGGGCAGTGGTCGGGCAGCTTCACTCGGAATTTTGGTTTCTGGTCCGCAAGTATTTGAACAATCACAGCAACTCGATGTCATTGTTTTCGATAAGACCGGAACCCTCACGCAAGGTGAAATCAGCGTCGACGAAATGACTGTTGCATCTGAAGATTTACCGCTTCTTAAATCCCTTGTCGCTGCAAGTGCGCATCCATTGTCGCGTGCAGTTGATCGTCATCTTCACAACATCGCACCAGCATCGGTTGCCGCAATTTCGACGATTGCTGGTTTAGGTGTTCGTGGCGAGATCGACGGTGTGATTGTTGAGTTTGGCAGTAGACGCTTTCACCCCGAAATCAATCTCGAAGTGAGCGGCACACATTCTGTACTCTTCAAAGCGGGAATACCTGCGGGTGTCGTAACTTTCACTGACGAAATTGACCCTCATGCCGAGGAAACAATCACATCTTTGCAGCAGTCTGGCATCTCGCCAATCGTTGCATCAGGTGATAACGCTGATTCGGTAGCGGCCGTTGCGAACGCGTTGCACATTTCAGAGTTCTACGGTGATCTGAAACCAGACGAAAAAATTGCCTTGGTTTCACGTTTGCAAGCTGCAGACAAAAAAGTCATCATGGTTGGCGACGGAACTAACGATGCTCCGGCACTAGCCGCTGCAGATCTTGGAATTGCTATTGGAAGAGGAACCGAAGTTGCGCGAGCGACAGCGGATGTTACGTTGTTGCGACCTGATCTACGTTTGATACCGCAGACAATTTCGTTGTCCCGTGCAACGTTGAAAATTATCAAACAAAATCTTTGGTGGGCTTTCGGATACAACGTTGCCGCAATTCCACTAGCGATGACTGGACATCTCAATCCGATGATTGCTGGTATTGCAATGAGTGTATCAAGCGTCTTGGTTGTGACGAACTCTCTTCGACTTCGCACAATTCACTTGTAATTAGCTGCTTTTCCCCGATTTGCGAATCTGGGTTAGCCACTCCGAAGCATCAGAAAAGTCTGCGTCCGAAACGCCTGATTGAATGTTTTGGAGAACACCATCATGGCGCGGGTACGAACCGAGGTAGCGGACATCTGCACAAATACGGTGCAGCCCACGAAGCGCCTCGCCCACGCGCGATTCGTTAATGTGACCTTCGCAATCAACTGAGAAGTAGTAATCACCTAATTGTTTTTGTGTTGGACGTGATTCCAAACGTGTGAGATTGACTCCACGCACAGAAAGTTCTGTCAAAATTTCTAGCAATGCACCAGAGTGATTTTCACGCATGAACAAAACCAACGTTGTGCGGTCTGCACCAGTGGCAGCAGGTGGCGCTACCGGAAGCGAGACTAAAACGAATCGGGTTTTTGCATGCCCGTTGTCGCCAATGTTTTCAGCAAGAACATCGAGACCGTAGTGCTCCGCTGCAATGTGCGCAGCGATTGCGGCATCAAAGCGCGATGCTGGATCCGCAACTTCTTCAGCTGCAGCAGCCGTCGAAAGTGCTGGAATTACGCGGGCATCTGGAACTGCAGTAGCCAACCAGCCTCGGCACTGCGCATGCGCATGTGGGTGAGTAGCAATATTGCGAACATCTTCGAGTTTGATTCCAGGTCGAGCCATCAAAGAGAAGCGAACTTGAAGTGCAACTTCTTCGATGATGACGAGTGGTTCTCCTGACGCCAACTCATCAAGAGTTTGAGACACAGATCCTTCGACTGAATTTTCAAGCGGTACAAGTGCAGCGGTGATTTCGCCAGCACGAACTGCGTCCAAAGCTGCGGTGACTGTGGCGTAAGGAATGTGTTGTGCTTCTTTGGCGACAGGCAAAAGGTTGAGTGCGGCTTCCGTGAAAGTTCCGCGCGGACCTAGGAATCCAATAGTTGTCATTGTTCCACCGGTCTCGCTGAATCAATCGCCTGAAGTTCTTCAGGAGTAAGCGCCAATTCTGACTTACCGTTCAATAGTGTCTTGGAATACACGCGCGTCGAGTCGCGACCCTGAAGACAGGTAAGCACCAGACCGTTGCCGTGATCATCAAGAATTGCTGCTGAGAATGAATATTGAGGTCCGGTTTCGCTAATCGCGTTGAATCGGACAACCGCCAAGTGGCGAAGTGATGCAGCGACATCGCGTTGGGTGATGGCAAGGGCTTGGCTCAATTGCTTGAGACGCGCAGAAAGTTCTTCTTGTTTCAAGCCGAGCGCTGCTGCTGCAGCCAGCACATCCGATTCATTTTCATTTCCACGAAATGCGACAAGCAGTTTTCGCGATGTCCGAGTTTGAAGCAAAGCCAGCACAGCAACCAACAGAGATACAACAGCAATGCCGAGCGTGATGTATGCGACTTGTTGTTCGGACGTCATAAGTGCGGAGCCTAGTCCAGAGGTCTATTTCCACTGAATTTTCCTGTAAAAGAGTCCAGCAGAAAGTTCACAATCCGCTCACAAAACATCGGTTTCGGATTTGCAGGAGTAACGGCTCTCAACTAGATTGCTGCCTACTCGGTCGCTACTGCATCCCCCGTCGGTAGCGGCCGAGCTTTTTATTTATCTACGTTGAACTTCAAAACGTGTGGATTCAAAATCCGTTTCGGATCAAAACTGTCGCGAATGTCGTTCATCAGCTTCATTTCAACAACGGACTTGGTTAAATGCACATAATCATTTTTCGCTTGTCCAATGCCATGTTCCGCACTTACTGAACCGCCGAACCCCACTGCCGCATCGAGCACAATGTCCGTCGCAACTTTCTCTTCGGCATTAGCGACAGATATATGCAAATTGCCATCAAGTAAATGTCCAAAAATGTAGAGATCGTCGCCCGCAGAAAGTTCTTGCGTGATCCGTTCAATGTATGCCGGCAAATGTGTCGGCGCTACAGAAGAGTCGACTTTGACTACTTTTGATAGTCGATTCAACATAGACGCTTGCAATTCGCGGTAATTCCAAAGTTTCGCAGCTTCACTCGGCGTCAATGCCCACTGCGAATCTGTCGGAAGTTCTGGCTTATCGCCATCACCTTCGAGAATCAGCCACCAAGGTTTTTCTGCCGGTAATTTCTTCATACCCTCAGCTTCTGCAACTTTATTTGCACCTGATGTTTGAAACAATTCCGCGGCTAATAATTCATTCTGTAACGACAGTGCAACATCTAAAGCGTTCTGAATGTTCGTGCAAGGAACTGCCGCAGTCCATTTCACCGTTCGCGGTGCGCGCAGCTGAAGGCAAACATCTGTGATGACACCGAGCGTTCCTTCACTCGCACTAAAAAGTGCTGTGATATCAAACCCCGTGTTTTCCTTCTTCAATCGTTCTAGTCGATCAATGACACTTCCATCAGAAAGCACAACGCGCAGCCCAACAACTTGTTGTTGTGTCATTCCGAATGCAATGACGCGTACACCACCAGCGTTTGTCGCGACGTTGCCACCGATTGTTGCCAACGCACGAGAAGGAGTATCTACTGGGTACTGCATTCCGTGTGATTGAGCAATTTCTTGCACTTCTTGCAAAGTAAATCCCGCACCAAGCGTGAGCTGATTTGTTGCAGAATTGAATATCGGTTGCGACCGAAGATTCTTAGTAGACAAAACAACGTGTGGAAAATCGCCACCTACAGCACCACCAACAAGTCCTGAATTTCCACCCTGTGTAACAACTGAGAAATTCATTTCATGACAAATTTTCAGTGCAGCAGAAACATCTTCAGTGTTTTCAGGAAGTACTACTGCAACAGGCTTTGCATACCAATTGCCGGTCCAATCAAAAGCGTAGTTAGAAATTCCATTGTCATCGCTGACTACTTTGTCTGCACCAAGTGCATTCACTAAAGCTTCGATTGGCATTCGCCCTCCATCACTAGAGGTCATTCTCTCTCACAGTGGTAGCCTCCCGCCTCACGCGCGAGTGGCGGAATAGGCAGACGCGCTGGCTTCAGGTGCCAGTACTCGCAAGGGTGTAGGGGTTCAACTCCCCTCTCGCGCACGTTGACGATGTCCGTCGATCGGAGTGACATGCCAAAGTTCATGATTTCATTCAACGATGGGGATATGACGTTTCCTGAGTCAGATCTTCCACAAGTTTCTCAAGACGCACACGATGTCATGCGTGAAGCCAAAGCTGCAGGTGTGTGGGTTTTCGGCGGTGGATTTATGGGATTCGACACTGTCACAGTCGCAGCAGATGGTACGTACCGGCATGGACCAATTGCGCCGGGAGATTTTCCACGCATTGGTGGCTTCTGTGTCGTTGATGTAATGACTTTCGACGAAGCGCTTGTATGGGCAGCAAAGACTGCAAAGGCATGCAGATGCGAACAAGAAGTTCGTGAATTTATGGATGATCCAGAAGCGTAAGGTTGAGTCATGGCTTTCAACCCCATGAATATTCCGCCAGGTTCCGGACCTTCACTAGAAGGAAAACCCAATCAGCCTTGGTACAAGAACTGGCTGATGTGGGTAGTTGTCCTATCGGTGGTTGTTGGCGCCATCGTTTTCGCGTATTAAAAGTATTGTTAAATGACTGAACCTCTTTCTTCCTATTTTGAAAAATTACCAGCAGGTTTTTCGCTTCGCAGTACCACTGCAGATGATGTTGAGGCATGCACAGAACTTGTTCGAGCAGTTGATCTCGCAGCATGTGGTGAAACAACAACCACAGTTGCCGAACTTGAAGGAGACATCCTTCATCCTTTAATAGTCCGCCATGAATCATCGGTAGTGATTGAACATGACGGCAATATCGTTGCTTTGCTCACGTGTTTCATTGAATCTGCCGACAACAGAAATATCTTTTTTGATTTCTTTATCAATCCTGCAATGGACCTAGATCTAGCAAAAGAAATTTCACTCGCTTCTGTTCGCGCAACTGAACATCTGACAGCAGCCGTTGCCACATCACTTCAGCGAGATTCAGAAATATGCAAAACTGCTTTATATGAAGCTGATGCAGCATTTCTGCTTGCATTGAAGGAACGAAATTTTGACTACCACCGAACTTTCTGGCGAATGTCGAGACCGGTGACGGAAGAGCGCGCCATCACACTGCCGACCGACTACTCGCTGGAAGATTTTGTCGATTCCGAGGAAAACATTCGCGAACTTCATTATGTGCAGACAACGTCCTTCATGGACTACTACGACTTTCATCCGCTTTCCCTGGAGGCGTGGATCGAACAGCTCAGCTCGGGAGTGAACGACAAATCGTTGTGGCGAGTGATGAAATACAAGGGTGCGATGGTGGGTTATCTCATGGGAAGCAACCGATACATTTCAGAAAAATTCGGTTACGTCGCTTCGATTGGCGTGCTTCGCGAACATCGCTCGCAAGGTTTGGCAAAGGCACTGCTGCTTGACGCGTTTAATCGCGATGCGCGACTTGGCAATCTCGGAACAATTTTGCATGGTGATTCATCGAATCCAACCGGAGCAATGAAACTCTATGAGCACGTAGGCATGGTGCAAGACCGTGCCTACGTTGCTTATAGAAAAGTAATTACGACGCGATAGGGCTTGCTGAAGTAGACGGATTTGTCTGTTGATCCAAAATGCTCGAGTCAACAAGCCAATTTCCATCGACATTAACCAAAGTTAGCGAAGGACCATCGGTGCGAGTTTGACCTTTGAAAGTCCAAGACTTGTCGGTCACCGCAGTATTTCCATTAACTGTTGCAACGCCAACGAATGTGATCGTTTTGGCATTGGCAGTAATTTCTTTTTGCTTTGCGGCGTCTAATTTTGCCCAAGCTGCTTTTGAGTTGGTTTTTTGTTCATAGTTGGCGGCGCACTTTGCAATCGCATCACCAGTGATTGCGGCACCTGTCTTATCAACACTCACTGAACAAACTGCGGTCCAGTCTGCGATCTGTGCTGCTTGCAAGAATTTTGTTGCAGCAGCCTTGATTGCATCAGCAGTGGCACCTTCTGCCGCGGTTCCAACTGGAGCTGAAGAGCTTGAAGTTGGGGTGGCGGAATTAGTCGGTGTGACATCCGAAGCTTTGGAGCATCCGGCGAGAGCAAGTACAACGATGAGTGGTGCAATGAGACGTAAACGCATGGCCGAAGTTTAGACCGCGATTGACATACTCAATGCCGAAATCAAGGTCGAGGCTTGGGTGACTGTGTCAGTTTTGGGTCAGAAATCACGAATTTGCCGATAATTTCGTCAACTTCCTTCATTGTCTGCTTCGAAAGTTTCACACCCGAAGCCTGAATATTTTCAGTAACTTGTTCAGGTCGACTTGCACCAACAATTGCTGAAGCAACATTTTTGTTGTGAAGGACCCATGCAACTGAAAGTTGTGAAAGTGTCAATCCGTGATCCAGTGCAATTGGTTTGAGATTTTGGACCGCTTGCAGCAAATCATCTTTCATCCAATTCTTGACCCACTCATTAACGCGATCATCGCTCGCGCGTGAACCTGCTGGCACTGGTTGGCCAGGTAAGTATTTTCCAGTTAAAACACCCTGTGCGAGCGGCGACCAAACGATTTGGCTCATTCCATTTTTCTTTGAAGTAGGAATAACTTCTTCTTCGATGACGCGGTACAACATCGAATACTGTGGTTGATTACTGACAAGTCGATCAAAACCCATGTCTTTTGCAATGTCTGCCGCTTTTTGAATTTGTTTTGCAGACCATTCGCTCACGCCGACGTAAAGAACTTTTCCTTGGCGGACCAAGTCATCAAATGCGCGCAATGTTTCTTCTAATGGAGTTTCATAATCAAAACGGTGTGCTTGGTACAGATCAACATAATCTGTCTGCAAGCGACGCAACGATGCATTGCACGATTCCATGATGTGTTTGCGGGAAAGCCCACGATCATTGACGCCAGGTCCGGTCGGCCAGTAAACCTTGGTGAAAATCTCGAGCCCCTCACGGCGTTGGCCGGCGAGGGCGCGACCCAGTACCTCTTCGGCTACGGTCCCGGCATAGACATCTGCGGTATCAAATGTCGTAATTCCCCCCTCGAGGGCGGTCCGGACACAGGCATGCGCGGTGTCTTCGGCAATCTGCCCACCATGGGTGAGCCAGTTTCCGAGAGAGATTTCCGAGATTTTGAGGCCAGAGCTGCCGAGGTGACGAAATTCCATTCGGTGATTGTGTCAGTGAAGCCGGGAAATGGCGATGTCAAAGCCCACGATCACGTTCAGTAACGAATTGGTAACTAAACGCTTGATGGGATTTTTCACCCCTTTTTCAGCGTACCCTTCCGCTATTGGTCTCTCAACGGAGACTTATACGACATGCCCGAAAGCGGGTCAGGTTTGGTCGACCAAATCTGCGCCGCTTTGTCACATACAACAAGAAGGATCGACAAGCATGAAGATCTCGATGCGACTCTCAAAGTTGGTCGCACCTGTGCTCGTTCTCGCTAGCGCACTCTTCGGTCTCACTGTCACAGCATCTGCTCCTGCATCTGCTGACACAGGTGATCGTCAGGTAACAATTCACTACTACCGCGCTGATGGCGAATACGCTAACTGGAACATCTGGTCATGGGGTGGCTCAGGCCTCGACAACCCAACCGAATTTAACGGCGAAGATGACTTCGGTGCGAAGCTCACATTCCTCGTAACCGATCAAACCGCAACACAACTCGGTTTCATCATTCGTACGAATGACTGGGCAAAAGAACCAGGCAATGCCAATGGCGTTCCTGGCGACTGCACCGGTTGTGACCGCAACATTGATTTGGCAACCTACGGAAGCACAGATGTTTGGTTGATTTCTGGCGACCCAGTTGTCTACACACACAATCCTTTCCGCACCGTTACCATTCACTACAACCGTCCTGATGGCGAATACGCCAACTGGAACATCTGGTCATGGAATGGCGGCGCTGCCGGTTCAATTCCTCTCGACAACCCAACCAACTTCAACGGCGAAGATGACTTCGGCGTGAAGATGTCGTTTGTCGTGACTGATCCTGCAACCACTGCAATGGGCTTCATCATTCGTACGAATGACTGGGCAAAAGAACCAGGCAATGCTGATGGCGTTCCTGGCGACTGCACTGGTTGCGATCGCAGCATCGAATTCAATGCGACTGGCAACACTGATGTCTGGTTGCTTTCAGGCGATCCTGTTGTGTACACACAGAACCCATTCCGCAAGGTCACACTTCACTACCATCGTGATGATGCTGCATACAGCAACTGGAACGTTTGGTCATGGGGTGGCTCAGGCCTCGACAACCCAACCAACTTCAATGGTGAAGATGACTTCGGCGTGTACTTGTCGTTCTACGTCAAGGACTTGACCGCAACATCAATCGGTTACTTGATTCGCACCAACGACTGGGCGAAGGAACCAGGCAATGCTGATGGCGTTCCTGGCGACTGCAACGGTTGCGATCGTGCAATCACATTGCCTGAACATGGTGACACCGAAATTTGGGTTACCTCAGGCGATGCAACTCAGTACACCTCAGACCCACGTGGTCGTACCGTTGTTATCCACTACTGGCGTCCAGCTGGCGATTACAGCATCTGGAACCTTTGGTTGTGGAACGGCGGCGGTGCTGGTGAAATCGGATTCGACCTTCCAGCAGAATTCAATGGCACTGACGCTAACGGTGGAGTGACGTACACATTCCTCGTTACCGATCCAGCTGTTAGCGCTATTGGTTTCATCGTCCGCACCAACAGTTGGGCAAAGGAACCAGGAAACCAAGATGGTGTTCCTGGTGACTGCACCGGTTGTGACCGCAATATCGTGTTGACCAGCGAAGCACGCCAAGACGTGTGGGTCAAGCAGGGTATGTGGACAGTGCTTTACGAAAACCCATGGGGAACTGGCCCAACTTCACAGACTGCAGTTGTCCGCTTGAGCGGTATCACTGCTTCTGGCGAAACCAGCCTCCCAGCAAAAACCACTTTGGGTTCACAGATTCGCTGGGTGTCTTACACACCTAACGTTTGTGCAATCAAGGGCGGTCACTTGCTCCACACTTACCGTCCAGGCGCTTGCCGCATCGTCGGCAACGCGGATGCAGTGGGATCTGTTCGGGCAGTATCTTTCACACGCACAGTGACGATTAAGTAGTTCATCACAACAAAAGGCCGGTCCGAAAGGGCCGGCCTTTTGCTTTGCCTTTTTGTTGGCATCATGTGCACATTTGTTGCGCAATTAGACTCACTCACATGAAGTTGCGTCCGGTTCTGCGTCTCACACATGAAGAGCGAATGCAACTTGCGCGCCCAGCAATTATTGCGTTGTGGATCTTTGGCATCACAACTTTTTTAGTGCTAACCGGACTGAGCCATCCACTTGATAAATTCTTGATGTTCGATTTACGACACAAGATTTCGTGGCTGGATCACTTCCTTCTGGTTACTGAATCGCCTGGGCAACGGAAATATGTTTATCCAATCGCGATTATTTTGAGTTTGATTTCAACCTATCGCCGTAAGGACTTACTGCCGGCCATCGCGACACTCGCTGCATTGGTTTTTACTAATGCGGTAACAGGTGTCGTGAAGATGGCAACACTTCGAGGCTTCCCACGTTCGGCAGGTCCGGAAGTTTTCAATACGTCGCACACTGACTTGGTAAACCTTGGCGCCTATCCGTCAGGCCATGCAGCGAATGTTGCGGCTTTCTCCACTCTTATGGTGTTGGTTGCAGTGAGTGCGCGTCCTGAATATCGAAAGTATGCACCGCACGTATTGGCTATCACTGCACTTGCTAGTGGCATCACTTTTGTCAGTAGCTGGTTGCGTGACACGCATTGGGTCACAGATCTCATTGCAGGTTTGTCACTCGGAGTAGCCTCCACAATTTTCGCAGTGTTGTGGGCATTACATCTGCCAAACCATTGGCGTCACCCAGAACTCGCAGGTCGTCCTCGACTCGTCATTATCACCGTGGGAATGTCGAGTTTGGCTGGGATTTTTATGTTTGCAGCAAACTCATTCTTGAGTCACTCGTGGACTTCGCTTGCACTTCTTTTAGGAACTGTTGCCACTATTGCTTGGCAATCACACAAAGGTGTGCAACGAGCAATTGAAAGAAAACGCTCTAACTAAAGGGTTTTCTGTGATCGGCGAGCATTGAAGCTCGGCCAACTCCGCGCCACACGTGTGCTAATGCATCTTTATCTTCTTCAGTGACGAGATTTCCCATGACCCGCAACGCAATTTCCATCAACCACCGTGAACGCATTCCAATCGGTCCACCAAACTTAATTACTTCTGGCGTAGTGAGAATTCCTGCAATACGACGAGCTGCACTAAATGCGTATCCATAATGGTGCCGGAGAATATTTGGCCACTTCTCCGTGAAATCCTTTTCTGGATGCGACAAGAATTCCGCAGCCAACCGGCCGGTTTCTAGTCCGTAGTCAATTCCTTCGCCGTTGAGTGGATTCACACAACCAGCGGCATCACCAATAAGTAGCCAATTCTTTCCTGCGACATTGCTGACCGCGCCACCCATAGGAAGAAGTGCTGACCAAGGCTTTTCAACATCGCCGCTGAGTTTCCATTCATCACGTTGACCATCCGTGTAGAAATCGAGCAGTTGACGAAGATTGATGTCTGCAGGACGTTTCGAAGTGGCAAGTGTTCCAACACCAATATTCACGTTGCCATCACCGAGTGGAAAAATCCAGCCATATCCGCTCAAGATTTCGTTTTTGCTACCACGCAATTCAAGATGTGAAGTGATCCACTGATCTGAGGTTCTTTCACTTGCAATATATCCACGAGCAGCTACACCGTATGCCGTGTCACGATGCCATTCGCGGCCAAGCAGTCGACCGAGTTGTGATCGCGCACCATCTGCGACAACAACAACCTTTGGTTCAATGCGAGTAATCGCACCATATTGTTTGAAAATCACAGCGTGAATTCGACCGTCTTTAATTTCAACATCAGTGGCTTGTGCAGCATCAAGCGCCTGCGCTCCTGATGCAAGAGCGACTTCGCGAATTTTCGCATCAAGCACCATTCGAGGCGCAGCGCTTCCATAACCTGGGAGTGAATTGCCATTCCAAGGAAGATGAAGTTGTTGGCCGAATCCGTTTGCGCGTAATCCAAGATTGCGTGGTTTTGACTTCAACCATTCATCAAGTCCAAGCCGAGTTAACTCTGCAATCGCTCGCGGAGTCAGACCATCACCACAAGGCTTGTCGCGCGGAAATTCTTCAGCATCAGCAAGAAGAACTTCACGTCCAGATCGAGCGAGCCATGCCGCAGCAGATGATCCCGCCGGACCTGCACCAACCACCAAAACGTCAATCTGTCGTGTATGCGGTGCATTCATAATGGCTAATCCTGCCGTGTGAGTAGAAACCTGCCTGTTGGGGTAACGACTATTACGATTAACAACGAGAAGAGGTGGGTTTTCGTGGGAATTCTCGAAAGATTCGAGCAACGTGTGGAGCGGCTTATCGGTAGCGGTCTTTCACAATCTGAATCCGGCGAAGTTCAACCTGTCGATATCGCTTCCGAATTGATTAAAGAAATCGATGATTGCGCCACGTTTGCTGGCTTTGGGAAAACTGTGGTTCAAAATGATTTCAGTGTCGACTTAGCGAGCTCGGATTACGAACGACTCC
>JBEGON010000002.1:0-3134 GCA_041181965.1 Actinomycetota bacterium | reverse complement strand
CCGCTGATGTGGTTGTTCTTTTGCAAGCACATGCTGCGTATGACCTGAATGGCATTGCAGCCAAGAGCAAAGTTTTCTTCGACACTCGCGGCAAGATAACTGGCCCGAACGTAGAACGACTCTAATTACTTCTTCGTTGAAGTTTTCTTTGTCACCTTTTTGTTGAGGTGAATGAAGCGTCCAGGCCAGTTTGAGTCGCCTTTGTAAATCTTGCGTCGACGTTGGACACCATTCCAATTATCTTCATCAATGATGATGTAGTTGCGGGTTACGACGTCGACATAAGCGACATGGCCACTGGAACTGCGCTGACCATTCTCACGCGCATTCCAATGTGCAATGGCCCCTACAGCTGGAGTGCCATCGACTTTGTAGCCACGCGCCTTGAAGTGGTTATCCCAGACTTTGGCATTTCCATTAAATGGCCCAAGATTCTTGCTCCAGCCATCACGGATCATTCGAAAGGCCACGTAGTTGGTGCAGTTGTGGCCTTTGTACTGGCCCCAGTAGGACTGACGGGGGTTGTACCCAAGCTTGCCGTCACAATGCCAACGCCATGAAGTGCACAAGACCCCGCCGGAGGCATGAGCAGGTTCGACAGCGCTCAATGCCATGAGCATCGCGAGCGTCGCGGCTATCGAGGCGGCCACTTTTTGGGGGAGGCGCATTCGGGGGAAGGTAGTAGGGGTTTCGGCGTGTCTCCAACTTGACGACCACTATGTGAGCCCAATTTTCAACACAAATCGGACATTTTTGGCATAGAAATAGGGGCGGAATCCCGAAGGAAACCGCCCCTATTCAGGGTGAACTATCGAACCCAGATCTCCACACGGCGGTTGGCCGCGCGACCAGCTGCAGTCTTGTTGGACTTAGCTGGGTAGAGACGTCCAAGTCCCTTGATGGTGACATTCTTCACCGACATGAACTTGCCAAGGTACGCCTTGACCGCCTTTGCGCGGCTCAAAGACAGACCTGGATCAACACCAGCTGGGCCAGTGACGTCGGTGTAACCAATCAACAGCAACTTCGAGATGTTGCGGTTCTTGAGGTAGGTAGCCAAGCTCTTCAACTTCGCCTTGTCACCAGCGGTGAGTGTGGCTGAGTTTGTTGCGAAGAGCGGAGTCACACCGAGTCGACGTGATGTCGACGGCACGAATGTCGCATCGCCAGTCAGGCTATTGCCTGCACGGTTGTATGCCGTGATTGTTACTTGGCGATCATTTGGAACGCGACCTGATGCAACACAGTTAGGCGTCAAGGTTTCGCAAATCACGAAGTTGCGCCACTTAACAACATAGCGAACAGCTTGCGCTGAAGCATCCCATGTAATTGTTGTGTTGTTGCGGCTCCACTTGTACTTTCCATTTGCCGGAGCAACGAAAGGTGCTGGTGGATTTTCAGGTGCTGCTGCGATGAGACCTGCGTACGTCCATGTCAACGTGTCTTCACCATTTGTTGCTTGGATGGTGAAGTAGAAGTTGCCTTCGGTTGTTGGAGCACCCGTGAGCGCACCGGTTGCTGGATTGAGGGTCAATCCTGCAGGCAACGAACTATTGATCACACTGTAAGTAATCGTTCCTGGCATTACCGCAGTAACACCATCGATAACCTGAACTTCCGCTTGGTAGGCGAGTGGCAAGACTTTCTCTGACCAATACACGTCATTAGCTGGTTCGTTTGTAATGTGAATCGTCGCAGTGGTGTAAATGATGCCGAGACCGTTGTCAGCCTTCACCTTGAAGGTGTAGGTACCAACAGCAGTCGGAGTGCCCGTGATGTTTCCGTGTGAATCCATGCTCAAACCATCTGGCAAAGAGCCACCGATGAGAGAAACAATCGGATCTGGGAAGCCACTTGCGGTCAAGGCGTTGGTGTACTCAGTACCAACAACGCCATCTGCTACAACTTCATCCGTCCAGGCTGGAGCCTGAGGTGAACCAACTTGGAAATTGTCCAAGTACAGCGAAGCACCTGCTGCACGACCACCACTCTCGTCATACGTGCCAGACACGAAGACGAAGCGGTAAGTGCCGTTTGCTGGAATGTTGACATATGCCTTTGCCCAGTCTGATTCTTCGCCAACGGCGTCAAGCACTTCAGTCTGAGCGCATGTATCAACATTGAGCAAGTAACCAAATACGGCGAACGCATCCGAGCCGTTTTGTGCCTGCCAGTCAAATGCGTAGATCTGGCTGGTCGTGGCATTGAATTCTGCACTGTAAACAGCAGGGCCGCGGACTACGTCGTAGCCATACTGAACCGGATCCAGATCGGACTCAAGTCGCAATGACTTCTCACCGTCGGTGTGCTCACCTGATGAGATTCCAACCTCGAATCCATAATCATCGTCGTAATCACCAACGTTGTTGTCTGCTGTTCCGCCGCGTTGACCATTGAGAACACCACGGTCTCCGTCTTCAAATTCACCGGAAAGTGCTTCGAGACCAGAGTAATCAGCAGTGTCTACCGTCTGGCAACCCGCGATAACAGTGACACCAAGGTCAACCTGTCGAGTGATTGTGTTCCATGGCAGGAAAGTGCCAGTTTCAAATGACTCGCCAGCAACAACGTCCACCACGCTGATGGTGAAGCTGCGTGTGCGATCTTCTAGCTCTGGCCAGTCTTTATCCGCTGTCGCAGTGATTTCGAAATTGTATTCGCCCACTGGAACATCAGTGGTGCCCGAGATCACGCCTGTGTTGGTGTCAAGCGAGAGTCCGGTAGGAAGCGCACCACTTGTAACCGCATATGTGTAAAGGCCATCTGCATAAATCAGCGAGTAGTTCGAAATGAATTCCTGACCGCGAGCAACGTCTTGGTCTCCCCGTGCGGAGTCTGAGCTCCAACGTGGCTCAAGAATGATTCCGAGGTTATGGACTTCCGTCATCACAACAAGTGAACGTGTCTGACCTGCAGGAATGTTTCCGAGCGAGAAGACGATGTCTGCGTTGCTGTTCGTACCTGGGCGCGAGTTCACTGCAATATCAACTGAGTTTGGACCCCAGTTTGCAACGGTTCCCGCAACACCATCAAGGTAGGCATTTGGAATGTTCTGCCATGCATTGAAGCGTGCTGTCTCATTGTCGAGATCCGCCCAAAGGGTGTTATCGACAGACGTCAATGGCGCAAACTTG
>JBEGON010000001.1:0-4563 GCA_041181965.1 Actinomycetota bacterium | reverse complement strand
GCTCGAAAGTTTGTCGACTGTCGGCGGCGATTTGGTTGATGTGTCGATCAAGGCAAACTTCCGTGCTCTCGGAAAGCGTTACGGACAACAGACTCAGGTTGTTGCAAGTGCGGTTGCTGCTGCCGATGCGAATGCGTTGAAGGATCAATTGCGTTCGACCGGCACTGCGACGTTGAATGTTGCAGAAGTGGGCGAAGTTTCATTGACTGATGAGGATCTCGTCATCACCGAAACTCCACGCGAAGGCTGGGCGGTGATGAGCGATGCTGGCGCATCTGTAGCTCTAGATCTGCATGTTTCGCCAGAATTGAAATTGCTTGGACTTGCGCGTGAAGCGGTCCGCTTAATTCAGGAGGCCCGAAAGTCTTCTGGTCTTGCTATCGGCGATCGCATTGCCATCGAATGGTCTGCCACCGACAGTGAAACCGCTGACGCACTTCGAGCTCATGCCGAACTTGTTGCCAGCGAAGTGCTCGCTACATCCTTCAAAGAAGGTGTCAGTGGGGAATTTTCAATTGCAGAAAACGAAATTGGACTTGATCTGAAGTTTGGCGTCGCGCGCTAAAACGGAAGAACTCGTGCGATGCCGGCAATCATTTGCACGCCCAGCATCAACACTAAGAATCCGATGTCCAGTGAGACTGCACCAAGTCGCAGCGGTGGAATAAATCGACGGATCGCTTTCATCGGCGGATCCGTGAGATTGAAGACGACATCGACGAGCATCAAAACGATTCCGCGCGGATGCCATTGACGCGCAAACATCATCACCCAGTCGATGATGACGCGGGCAATCAAGATGTACAGATAGACGTAGAGAAGATCTGCAATCAGTAAACCGATGTGCAACGAAATCAGCTCTGGTTGAAGAAGCCGTCGTTGTCGATAGACGCACGCGCCATATCGCGAACATCAAGATTCTTTGGAGAAACCAAGAAAACACCACGTGAGAGGCGTTCGAGCTTGCCTTCGCGACCATGAACCAAGCCACTCGCGTAGTCGACGATGCGCTGTTCCTGCATGTCATTGAGATCTTGACAGTTCATGATGACTGCATGACCGCGCTTGAATTCTTCGCCGATTCGAGCAGCGTCATTGAAGCTGTGAATCGAAACTTTGATGATGTGTGCCGCTGGTTCTGGCTCAGCAACCACTGGGGTCACCGGGCGAACTGCAGGGGTTGGTGTACTGCGGAGAGGAAGATCGCGGACGGTTGAGTACGCCGTCGGGGTCTCTTCAATCATGTCCTCTTCGTAAAACTCGTCATTTTCGACAAGACCGAGGAATGAACCCAATTTACGAATAGCGCCTGGCATCGCAACACCTTTCTGTTTGCGTGGGGAAGCACGCAAGGTCGGGCTGAAACTACCCGAGAAGAGGCCTCGAACCGAGGAGCGCGGAGCCAATGCGAAGGTGTGTCGCACCTGCCGCAATCGCCTCCGAGAAGTCATCAGACATGCCCGCCGACACCGTCGTGGCTTGTGGGTGGGCGGCGCGCAACTGAGCACTCACAGGCACCAGACGAGCGAAGGCCTGATGTGAGTCCTCTCCGAGCGGAGCCACCGCCATGAGTCCTCCCAGAACCAGTCCAGGCGTGCTGTCGATCAGCCCCGCTAATTCCAAGACACCAGCTCGAGAAACTCCGCCTCTCCCCTCATTTTCGACCTCATCGTCCACTTCGAGGGAAACCTGAATCAGAGCTGTGAGTGTGCGACCGGCAGCAAGTGCTGCTCGACCGAGTGCAGTGATGAGTTTGGGTCGATCGACTGAATGCACGACATCTGCATAGGTGGCGATGTGGTTGACCTTGTTGGTCTGCACCTGGCCGATGAAATGCCATGTCACATCCAGGTCCTGCAGTTCATTGTGTTTGTGTGACGCTTCTTGATCACGGGATTCACCGATATCGCGCACACCCAAGTCGGCCAGAATTCGAATGTCACTTGCTGGCCATGTCTTTGTCACGCCGATGATGTGTACGTCGCTGGGATTGCGTCCATGTGCGCGACAGGCTGCGAGAACTTCTTCTTGCACTCGCGCGTAATTGTCTGCGAGTTCTTCGCGACGACTCATGCGAGAACTACACCTGCACCTTGACGTCCAGTGACACCATCACGTCGATGACTGAAATATCGTGAATCTTCATACGTACATCCGCCGATTTCAGTCACTGCAGCACCCATCTCGCGCAATTTCGCTGCAAGACCTGCCCGAATATCAACGCCACGTTCACGACGCGCTTGTGGCAACAATGTCGCGACAGCATCAATTCGGTCGTTATCGCAGGTGTAGCACTCTCCACAAATGCTCGGCCCTAAAAACGCTTGAAGTTTCTTTATATCTCCGCCGGCAAAAACAATTGCTTCACGGATTGCATCCACGATGTCATCTGCTGCCCCGCGCCAACCAACATGCGCAGACAAAGCAATGCGTTTTTCAGGTTCGACAGCGATCATTGGCACGCAGTCAGCACCCATCGTGGTCAATGCATGACGTTTACGAGTTGTCAGAAGAACATCGACATTGGGAAAAATTGAAAGATCGGCATCAACCACACCTACATCGGTGCTGTGAACCAGACCAGGCCACGTGATTTTCTCCACGTTCAACCACTGCGCTAGTCGCGAGCGATTAGCTGCGACCGCGAGTGCGGCATCTCCAACATGGGTGGCGAGGTTGCATGAGTCATACGGAAACGCACTTAGACCATCTTCGCGGTCAGTGAAAATCCAACGGGCGACAACTTCCCCAGCAGCGTTGCTGATGGTTCCGCCTTCGTGTGACATTTAGCGCAAGAAGTCGGGAACGTCGATGCCGTTGCCAGGTTCGTTGTCGAAATCATCGAAAACAACAACGCGTTGGGTTGGCATGTTGTGAATTGAAGGTGCTTCTGCAGGAGCTGCAGGTGCACCACCAGAAATCCAATCTGGAATCACTGCTTCGCCTGCGGCTTGATCGACTGGAGCTTCTTCTGCAGAACCGGCACTGCCAAAATCATTCGAATTTGCGGGACGGTATGCAGGTGCACCTGAGTCAAAACCCGCAGCAACCACAGTGACGCGAACTTCGTCACCCAACTTCTCATCGATGTTGGCACCAAAGATGACATGGGCATCTTGGTGAACAACCTTCTGAACAAGACGAGCAGCTTCATTTACTTCAAACAAACCAAGATCGCTGCCACCGGCAACAGAAAGTAGAACTCCGCGAGCACCTTCAATGCTTGCTTCAAGAAGTGGTGACGAAATCGCTGCTTCAGCGGCAATCACTGCACGGTTTTCGCCACTGGCTTTACCGATACCCATGAATGCACCACCGGCACCTTCCATGACACTCTTGACGTCAGCGAAGTCAAGGTTGATCAAACCAGGTGTGGTGATGATGTCGGTGATGCCACCAACACCCTTCAACAGAATGTCGTCAGCGGTCTTAAAAGCTTCGACGAGCGAAATGCTCTTGTTGGAAAGTTGGAGCAAGCGATCGTTTGGAATGATGATCAATGTATCAACTTCTTTACGAAGTGCTTCGATACCAAGATCTGCTTGTTGCATACGACGTGGATTTTCAAAACCGAATGGCTTTGTCACAACACCTACGGTCAGTGCGCCAAGCTTCTTTGCAATGCGGGCAACAACTGGTGCGCCACCAGTTCCGGTGCCACCACCTTCGCCTGCAGTGATGAAGACCATGTCGGCACCCTGCAACGCTTCTTCAATTTCTTCAGCATGATCTTCTGCAGCTTGACGACCAACTTCTGGATTTGCGCCAGCACCAAGTCCTTTAGTGAGCTGGCGACCGATGTCGAGTTTCACATCAGCATCCGCCATCAACAAATCTTGTGCATCGGTGTTAACAGCGATGAACTCAACGCCCTTGAGGCCAGCGTCAATCATGCGATTGACGGCCTTGCCGCCACCGCCACCAATGCCGACCACCTTGATAACTGCGAGGTAGTTCTGTCCTGCTGCCACGATCTCTGCCTTTCGCAAACCCTCAACCTGAACAACAGGCTTATGGTTTTGTCTACTTTTGCGTTACAGCGAGGGTAGGTAAATGAGCACGAATCCGCGTGATTTACGCAGGCGTGTCGCGTTATTTGATGGTGATAGGAACGTCAGGTGCACTGACGTCATAAATGCGAGCTTTGACCTTCAACAAAGCTTTCAACACTGCAGCTTTTCTAGCAATGCGTTCGGCACTTCCAAAACGCACAGTGAGATTGCCAGCTAGTCGCAAGTTCACATCATCACCAGATGTTGCTGACACTGTCAGCACTTGATCTTTCAACCATGCCGGCAATGCAGTTGCCACTTGCGCTGCGGCTTTACGAGCAGCCGGTTTTGCCGCAGAGAGTGACAACAAACCTTTCGGTTTTGAAGTGAGTTTGCCGAAAATCTCACCTTCAAAATCAACATACTGCCAATTGCCGGGACTACCGACTACTGCAACAGGCGTTGGCTCAGTGACTGCAAGCACAATCGAATGTGGCCATACGCGACGCACTTCAACACTCGCCACTGCAGGCAAGTCATTGACCCGTGAGGCCACACCATTGGCATCAAC